>JAUWTT010000339.1 GCA_030614585.1 Acidobacteriota bacterium | reverse complement strand
CGGCTCAACTTGAACAGCTGGCCGGAAACCTGGCCGGCCAACTCATAGCAGCACCGACTGGGGACGAAGGCTTCCGGGTCCAGGTGATCTCCGACACCGTCTTAATTGTCGGTAACAGCGACCCGGCGGTCATGTTTGGCGCCGGATACCTGTTAAGGCACATGAAGATGCGCCGCGGCAAGATTGTGGAGGTCGGCGATGGCCTTAGGATCGCAACCGCGCCGAAGACCGCACTGCGGGGACACCAGTTGGGCTTCCGGCCCAAGGTCAACTCGTATGATGGCTTCACCATTGAGATGTGGGATCAATATATGCGTGATTTGGCTGTGTTCGGGACCAACGCGATCGAGCTGATCCCACCGCGCTCGGACGATGCAGATGACAGTCCACATTTCCCTCTGCCAAAAATCGAAATGATGGCAGAGATGTCCCGAATTGCCGCCGAATACGGCCTCGAAGTGTGGATCTGGTATCCCGCAATGGATCGAGACTACTCCGATCCAGCGATCGTGGAATTCGCCTTGAATGAATGGGAGGAGGTCTTCAGCAGTCTTCCCCACATCGACCACATCTTTGTCCCGGGTGGAGATCCCGGTCACACGCAACCCAAGTACCTGATGGCGCTGCTGGAGAAACAGACAGCGTCCCTTAGGAAGTATCATCCGAATGCCGAGATGTGGGTTTCGCCCCAGAGCTTCTCGAAGGAGTGGATGGAAGAGTTCTATGCCATCATGGAGACGGAGCCGGAATGGCTCGAAGGAGTGGTTCACGGCCCGCAGGTCCGGGACAGCATTCCGGAACTAAGGCGCCGTCTGCCGAAGAAGTATCCGCTGCGCCGCTATCCCGATATTACCCACAGCCGGCACTGCCAGTACTTCGTTCCCGACTGGGATCTTGCCTACATGCTTACCCAGGCGCGGGAGGTCTACAACCCGCGACCGCTCGACCAGACCGACATCTTCCACGCGTACGAAGAATACGCGATCGGCTTTCTGACCTATTCCGAGGGCGTCAATGATGATGTCAATAAGATTGTCTGGAGCGGGCTGGGCTGGGACCCGGAGGTCGAGCCAATAGAAACTCTTCGTGAGTTCTCCCGCTATTTCATTGGAGATGAATGGGCTGATCAATTCGCCCAGGGTTTGATGGCGCTGGAGCGAAACTGGCGCGGACCTTTGATTGCCAACTTCGGAGTTGAGACGACCTTCCAGATGTTTCGGGAGATGGAGAGGAAGGCCTCCCCGCAGACGAAGTTGTCCTGGCGCTTCCAGCAGGGGCTTTATCGAGCATATTACGACACCTACGTCCGTCGCCGGCTCCTGTATGAAACCGAACTCGAAGAACAGGCGATGGACACGTTGCGCGTGGCGAAGCGGACGGGATCGCTAATTGCTCTTTCGGAAGCGGAGTCGATCCTCAATAAGGCGGTGACCGAGCCGGTGGCTTCCGACATTCGGGCACGGCTCTTTGAGCTGGCCGAGGCGCTTTACCAGAGCAGCCGGTCGCAGTTGAGCGTCGAAAAATACCAGGCCATCTCCGTTGGCCGGGGCGCAAACCTGGATACCACCGATCGTCCTCTCAACAACCGGCTATGGCTGAAGCAGCGTTTTGGCGAGATCCAAAAAATGGAGAACGAGAGAGAGCGTCTAGCGGCAATCGATGAGATTGTCAACTGGACAAATCCGGGGCCAGGAGGATTCTATGATGATCTCGGTAATCTGGCACGGCAGCCGCATCTGGTTCGAGGTCCCGGCTACCCGACCGACCCGGCTCACCTCGAGTCGTCTTATGTCAGCCTGGGTCGGGCCGGTCATGGAACACGTCAACGCGGCTCCTACGAGCTGGAGCAGGTCTATCCGATGTCTTGGTGGCGCACGGCCGGTACCCTCAATGACCATCCGCTCCAACTGCGTTACGAAGATCTCGACCCGAAGGCACAATACAAAGTGAGGGTCGTCTATGCCGGCGACAATCCGCGACCCAAAGTCAAGCTCGTTGCGGACGGCCGACACGAGATCCATGCCTTGATGGCAAAGCCTACTCCGTACGCCCCGGTAGAGTTCGATGTTCCGCAAGAAGCTACGGCCGATGGGAAGCTGGAACTCACTTTCACCCGGGAACCGGGGTTGCGCGGCAATGGTCGCGGAATGGACATTGGCGAAATCTGGCTGATGAGAAAGGAAAAGTAGCTTGCAGCCCCGGAGACCCGTAAGTTCAGTCCGCTGAGAGACTATGCAGAGGCAATCGCGCTGTGGGGAAACACCGTCGTCAGGGTGTGTGAACCAAACAAGAGAGCCTTCGAGAAGAGACGATATGATCCATTCTTTCAAGGCCTTGGATGGTACTCGGAACACGATCTTCTCAGCCAGCCATCGATCGAGGTGATGGTTGTGGAGTTAGGCGGGTTGTCCTCGGCGGGTCACGTCAGTTTCGGGAGAGCAAAGTCTACTGTAGCTCCACCAACTCCTCCGTGATCTCACGGGTTAGCCTGATGAGAGACGCCACCAACTTCTCCCTGGCCTCGCTCTTGGGTGACCGTGCCTCGGGGAACGAGATGCTGATTGCTGCCCGAACCTCCTCACCTACCGAAATCGGAGCTCCGAAGCAAAACCCTTCCTCGGTACTCTCTTCGTTATCCACACTCCAACCGTTTTTACGGATCTGCTCGAACGCGCTATTCAACTCTATTTCGTCAGTGATTGTCCGTTCCGAGAATCGATGTAACCCATAGCTTCTCAAGAGTTCTTCCCTTCGCTTCTCGGTCTGGAACGCGGTAATTGCCTTACCCATTGAACTCGCATGCGGAGGGATAATCCGACCGACGGTATTGCCCATGCGGATTAGTTGGCGACTTTCAAATACTGCGACAACTTCGATATGATTGTCAAAGAGCACCCCAAGGCTTACCGTTTCATTGAACTTCCGCCTGAATGCCAACATCCCCGGCTTTGCTATATCCACCAACTTCTTGACAAAGGAACGAGAAACCCAGGGGCGCATTTCCGTTGTTAACCCGTAGTTCCCTGATTCGTCCTTCCTGACATACCCAGCAACTTCAAGTGTATAGAGGATACGAAAAACGGAACTCTTCGCCATGCCGATCTGCTGGGTAATCTCGCCGAGGCTCATAGGGTGTGAACTCCTCTGAATCAACTCGAGCAGGTTCAAGGCCTTGCCAACCACCTTCGAGAAATATTTTTCGTTAAGTTGCTCAGTACCGGTGTGAAGGCGCTTTTGAGGCCGAGGCTTTCTGCTCTTCTTATCGGGCACTTTTGACTCCTTTTCAACGGGGTTACCGGCAATTCTTACTCCAGATTGATATCCAGTCAAGCGTTCTGATTGGCACGAATTCCTGGTGATCCACCGCCCCTTCGTACGCATATCGTCTTGATCCTGCTCGATCCCGAAAACGTGCTCGACCCCTGTCTGTACTGTCCCTCATGCGTGCATACTGTTGAGAATCTAGAGAGTGCCTCCGGAGTGCCGACAGTTTACACTACCACTGGAAGTGCAACGATTGCAGCCGTTTGCTGGAAGGCCGGCGGATTGACTCATCTCGCGCGCCGGAAGTGTTGCAGGATCCAGTATACGAGACGAAACACTTCTTCATTCGTTTCGCCACAGCACTGCTAGTCCGAATGGCACAGGCGCGACTCGCGGTTCTGAATTCCGTTCACGATGTAGCGGACAGCCATTCCGATGGTAGTCGCAGGGGCAGATTTCTTACCTGCTCTGTCTAATCGCGGGTGACCGGATTCGATAGAACTCCGAGTTTTTCGATTTCAACGATCACGGTATCTCCCGGGCGAAGAAAACGCGGTGGTTGGCGGGCCGATCCAACTCCCTGGGGCGTACCCGTAGTGATGACGGTTCCCGGTTCCAGGGCCATGACCTGGGAAATGTAGGCGATCACCTGAGGAATCGTAAAAATCATGTCACTTGTGTTGGAATCTTGCAGCACCTCGTCTCCGATTCGAGTGCTGATCCGGAGTTGATGCGGATCACTGATTTCATCCTTCAAAACCAGATAGGGACCCATGACCGAGAAGGTGTCGACGCTCTTACCCAGGGTCCACTGGCTCACCCTTGATTGCAGAGCGCGAGCGGAAACATCGTTGAACGTGGAATAGCCGGCTACGTAATCGAGGGCTTTTTCCTCCGAAACCTGGTAAGCACGCTTCCCCATGACAAATACCAACTCTGCCTCATAATCCGGTTTCTGAACGGCAGGTGGAATTCGAATCGGAGCCCCAGGTCCAATGACCTCACCTTCTTTGGTGAAGATTATAGGATGTTGGGGAACTTGTGAACCCGTTTCGTCGGCATGCTGCCGGTAATTCAGGCCGAGCGAAAGCAGGTGGGGGGGATTCGTCAAAGGTGCTTCCAACTTGATCTCGTCATGGGTGAAAAGCACGCCCAGCTCCTTGAGTTTCTCGAAAGCACCCGATGTGCGCAGAGACTTCTGGACGTGCTTGATGGCCTCCAAACCGGCCTGCATAGACTCCTCTTCACCCTGCAAGAAGGCCAGCATATCGGGAGGAACCATAGCATCTGCACGCGCTCGCGCTCGTGCCGTTTGCTCTTGCTGTAAAAGGGAGACATAGGCCCGGTTGAGATCAACAATTCCGTTTTCGACCCAGGCCCCAAGTCTGGTTTCTCCACGGAAGGTGTAGGTCACCAGCTTCGTGGCAAAAACGGGAGCGTTCAAGACCAGGACAACTTGCAGAAAAATCAAAGGGAGCCTGTAGGATTTCATAAGTCACCTCTTCCCGAAGAATGGGTTCTCCTGTCACCACACCCCGTCTGAAAAGCCGGTTTTCTTCCTTCGTGCGTTTCCGGGCCTCATCACAGCCTTGAGATACACGCAACTTTTGCTTACGGCTTCCTCAACCGGCATGATCCCTTCAAAAGCCTGATGGACAGTGACAAACCCTCCGTGACCGATTTCGTGAAGGGCAGCAAACACGGCACGAAAATCGACCCCGCCGTCCTCCCATAATCCGATGTGATCAACTTTGACGGGGCCTTTGTTCCAAGTCGTAAGCGAAGCCTCTCCATCCGGAGTCAAACGATGGTTCTGGACATAGACGTTGAAAATGTAGTTTTGAACTCGTTTGATCGCTTTCGGACCATATTCTTCACCGGCAAGCATCCAGTTGGCAGGTTCATAGATGATTCCGAAGTTCTCACGGCCCACGGATTCCAAGACCTCGAGTGATCCTCTGACGGTTTCAAAAAGGCTT
>JAUWTT010000432.1 GCA_030614585.1 Acidobacteriota bacterium | reverse complement strand
GTCTTGTAAGAATGCTCCTGCGATTGAAGGTCCTGCTGTCAAGTCAAAAACGGATGATGATTCAAATCTTGATGCACAGTCCCTTTTTCTAGCTGACTTTCCGGCTTGACGTCAGGAAGGTTCAGGTCACGCCAAGGTTGCTAATTGTGAACTCGACTACGAGCACAAGACTCAAGACCCAAGACCATCTTCCAAGACCCAAGACTCCCCTGTTCCGCGTTTCCACCTCATCACGAACGATCGTGTATAATTCGAAGCTCGATTCTGTCATCCGGCCGAATTGGATTTCCACATCCGTAGACAAAGGTTACTTTACATGGCTCTGAAACAACTCAGGAGAAAATCGCTCGCTGCCAGGCGCCGGCTGCGTGAAGCTCACATGTTTGCCAAGGCGCTCAGTTCGCCTCGACATCCCATCCTGGCCCACATTATTCCGACCCGCCGGTGTAATCTAGCTTGCGGTTACTGTAACGAATATGATCAGCACTCCGAACCCATCCCGACAGATGAGATGTTTCGCCGGATAGACAAATTGGGTGAACTCGGTGCGACGATGATTCATCTCAGTGGGGGAGAACCGCTCCTTCATCCAGACGTTGATAAGATCATCGCACGCATCAGGGAACAGGGTGCTCTGGCTGGAACCATCACGAATGGATTCCTGCTCGGACCCAAGATCATCAAGCGCTTGAATGGAGCCGGCCTTGACCATCTGCAAATCAGCATCGACAACCTGAAACCGGACGACGTCTCGATGAAGAGCCTGAAGACCCTTGATAAAAAGCTTCAGACTCTTGCCGAACTTGCAGAGTTTCGAGTCAACATCAATTCGGTGGTCGGGAACTACATGGAAAGCCCGGAAGATGCCCTCGTTATCGCCGGCCGTGCCAGGGAATTGGGTTTCACTGGAACCGTCGGAATCATCCACGACGGAGACGGCCAGCTTCGTCCCCTGGATGAACGGCCCAAGCAGGTGTTTCACGACGTGAAAGAATTGAGCAAGTCAGTCTTTTCGTTTGCTTCCCACAGCAACTTCCAGGAGAACATGGTCAAAGGTCTCCCGAATGACTGGCACTGCCGCGCAGGCAGCCGCTATGTCTATGTTTGTGAAGACGGGCTTGTGCATTACTGTTCCCAGCATCGCGGCACTCCGGGAATTCCTTTGACCGAGTACACGTTGGAGGACCTTGAAAGAGCCTATGGCGCTGTCAAAGGCTGCGCGCCATATTGTACTGTTGGGTGTGTCCACAGGATTTCGTGGTTGGATGATTTGCGGGAGTCGCCGCTCACCGCCCTTCAACAGATGTTCCCTGCAAAGAACGGTGACTGGTCCCGCAGGGACCTCCCTGTTCCCGTTCGCCTCCTGGCATGGATGTTTATCCCGCGAAATGGCGGTAAGCCGGGGATGTTCACGCGGGTAGCTGAGCGCCTCTTGAAGGCACGATAAGCGGAGGTCTTGAGTCCTGAGTCTTGGGAAAGTTCAAACTTCGAACTTCGAACTTTCACCTTCCTCCTTCGAGCTTCGGACTTCCGATTTTTCGGTTTGAGCAACGGCCCCCCAATCCCCAGGTTTCAGGTCTCGGCAGCTTGCTTCCGAATCTTCATCGGGAAGATCTACCACCAAGGCACCAAGGACACTAAGCGAACGGGCATTCCGGTGTGAAGTGGTTAAGATGAGGTCCAGCGATTGCTGAAGCGACCAGATGCCAAGCGGCACATCAGGAACTCAAAGACACCAGATCGATTACACGTTCATCATTCGCCATTTGCACCTTCTGTCCGGGCGGAATGATGAGAAACTCCTCATCCCAAGTAGCGAACAGAAGCTTTCTGAGCAGCCGTGTGCTCCCGTCCACTACCTCGAAGTTCCAGCCGTTGCGCACGGCCTCTTCCCTTGCCTGCTTTTCTACATGCTTCGAATTTCCACCTTCTCCAGGAACGAAGGCTGCCCGCCGATAGTTGGATCGCCAAACTCCCAATGTCTCGATAAGATACTTCGCGTTGTCTTCCCCATACTTAGCGACGAGTTCCTGATAGGAGATTACCTGCTCAGAAGATAACCCGGGCCCTTGGAAAAGGTCTGTACCGTCGGCCGTGTCGCGTTCCATGTAGCCAGACATGAACCAGAACGTCCCAGGCTCCTTTTCGAACTCTTCCCGATATTTTTCCCTGCTCCCCAGGAACAGAGTGATACAGTCATGAGCGCGAGGAATCACCAACGGGATTTCACCGGCCTGCAAGCCTGCTGCTGCTTTCCCACACAAACCGTAGGCCAGTACCACCGCATCGTACCTTTGACTGGAACAGTTCATGATTCGCTCTTGCAAGAGTTCCCGTAAACCCTCCGGGCGATTATGGAGAGCCTTCTCGAGGACCTCGGTATCAACTATATGCGGCGTCTGACTCGCATAGTGGTAGACAGGGCGAGCCAGCACTTCGCAGGAAATGCACTTTAGACGTTTTGGAGAGCCAGGTCGTTCTTCCACTGCGTCGATTGTACAACGATCGACCTCTCCAGCCAGGGACAGTTGAATAACTCACCACAGAGACACCAGGGGCAAGGAGTTTACCTTCAATAGACGCCAGAAGGTTGCTCAGTCGTCGAGGCCTGAGAAACTCTCCTACTGATCCGTAACAGACATCCCCTTTTCCTTGGGCCCGAGGTGTTCGTGGGGGTTCAACCGACAGTGATGACGATTTGAACCCACTCCGTTGACAGCAGCGAGGAGGGGCCTTGTGCATCTATCCAGCGTCGCTCGTCGCCGACGATACCAACGCCTCGAATTCCTCCCCGTTTCCTTTTTCTCGTAACAAGACCCCTCCTCGCCTCTGGCTCTTTTCTGCTGTGCAGACCTCTTAATCCTACTCACTCCAGCTCAAGAGGCCGTTCTGAAAATCGACCTGAATGCTTGCAAACTCCAACGCGCCGGTTCCGAGGATTCCGTCCAGCGTCCCGTAGCCGGCAGTCTTTTCTTCCAGCATCAAGGCTTCCACCTTTGACCAGCTGGACTCACCCATTCGCACGTCAGAAAGTTCAACTCCCTTGAGCTCGGTCTTTCCACCGAGGTGCTGAATCGTCCTGTTCTCGTCTGTACGTGTCCAGGACAACCGGTCCTTAACGCGATCACGAAAAAGAATCAGATCGTTACCGGCACCGGAGTCAAACATCAGGGACAGCGGCTGACCATCGACCTCGAGCCGGACCATCACGAAGGGGAGCCCGCTGTAGAAAGCCATCGACGATCTAGAGTGAGAGACCGTGCCCAGCGTCAACGTGTTCGTCGTATAGTCGATCCCCAGATTCGTCTTCTTCAGAAGATTGAGCCCGATCAATGCATCTACACGGAGTCCGTGAACGAAGGAGAGTCGACCCACCTGAGCCGTAACCTCCTCAAACTGCGCTGTCCCCAGAACCACGCTCGGAAGAACAATTTCACGGACCTTCGTCTTACGCCCCATTGCGATGACTTGCCTGGTCTCACCCTTCAAGCCAAGCTTCTTTGCAACTTTCTTACTGATGACCGTGCGGGTCGCTCCGGTGTCGATCACGAGGTTCATGTCTTCGAGCCCACCAATTGAACCAACAACTACGATGAAGTGGTCTCGGTGGAGACGAAATGGAATCCGCGTCGTTGTTTCATCTGCGTATGAGAATGTCACGGCAAGGATCCAACTGATTAAGGTGATTGAAAGTGTTGGTTTTTGGTTTCTCATGACTAAACCTCCTGGCGTCTGCCCAAAGGAATAGCCCGCGGGATCTCACGAAGTAATCTGGGAAAGATCTTGGTTTTCTAACAGATTTATCTCGAAACACACTGTGCTTATAACCCGTTGTTAATACGTCACTTACAAGACTCCTCTAAACGACCTCAAAACATCTGAATTCGCAACTCCTCCCGGAAGTCAGCCCTGATCGAGAGGAGAGCTCATCCTGCAAGGGGGATTAAGAAACTCCAGGATCGAAGTGGAAATTGAAACTGAATGTGCACACTGTAGAGATCGACTCAACCTCAAACTTACGAGTGACCTGAGGTTCGATATCCAGCAGGCTCAAGCCGAGCCCGTTGTCTTCACTCCGATGGTCAATTTCGAGAAGTTGACGACCCCTACCATAATCGATGATTTTTGACGGAAGTGCCTGTTCTTCTGGTCAGAAGAACACGCAAGAGAACATCGGAGAGATGGTTTTAGAACAAAAGGTGTGTATTTTTCACTCGACAAGGCGACAGAAGCCGTTCGGCTGACCCAGAGTGCACTCTTTGCCTTTGGCGAACGTGTTCCACTCCTCGCGAAAAGTTCCAAGTAACTCCTCCCCCCATCACACGCGAGACGCTTGCAGTTCCACCGCTCGGTTGCTCCTACCTCATCCGGGCTCTTTTGGTCGATGTGTTTCTACCTTCACT
>JAUWTT010000020.1 GCA_030614585.1 Acidobacteriota bacterium | reverse complement strand
GTTACCGTGAGGCCTGGTCCACCCCATAGGGCTTCCGTGGACCGGAACGGATAGGCATTAAACCCGCAGCCCTCTGCAACACGGCCGGCCACACTCCTGCCGTATCCAAGATGGAGTGTTACTGCTCCCGTAGGATGCCCCGGTTGAATCCACACAGGAGCTGAGATCTTTGAACCTTGATAGCCAAGTTCAACGATCTGTTCGTTCTCGAGGTTGAGTTGCTCGGCAGTCGAGGGCGATATAAGCGCAGCGTTGTCCCAGGTGAGTTTGGTCAACGGCTTAGGCAGTTCCTGCAGCCAGCCGTTGTTGACAAACCGGCCGTCGAGTATGGATGGATCAGGTCTGAGGATCAATTCCAAGCCTGTGCGTTCTGAGGTGCCCGAGTCGGCCAATGCTTCCAGAACCGACGCCTGGTTGACGGACAAGAGCTGCTCTGGGGCGGAAGAGTCTTCGACTAAACCGTCGTGCACAGTTTTGCGCCACCATTTTTCAAAGTCGCTTGAAACACCCGTACTCTGCCAGTACTGACGGACCAGGTCGTAACTGGAGATCGAACTGTCCCCCAGCAGGGCGGCCATTAACTGACCGGCCGTTTTGGAGCGATATAAGGGCTGAATCAGCGGTTGGATCACTGACACGGTTCCATCGAACGCCCGAACATCTCCCCAGGCCTCCAAATAATGTGACTCGGGAACCTGCCACTGGCATAGTTCTGAAGTTTCATTCAGCTGGGCACTCAAATGAACTCTTAATCCAACGTTCTGGAGGTTCTTCCCGAATTCCAGGTCAGCCGGTGCATCGAAAACGGGATTCCCTCCCAGGATCAAGAGGGTTTCCACTCTCCCGGATGCCATATCATCCACCAGTTCTGCGACCGATTCAGCATGGCTGCGAGGGCGAACTTCAACGGGTTCGGTCTGAAGTACCGTCTTTCCATGATTCTCAAGATACTGATTAATCAAATGGATCAACGCGTGGACACGTGGGGGTAAATAATCGCCTGCAAGAACGGCCGAGGCTCCGCGGTTTTGGGTCAAGTCTCGAGCCGCAGCTGTAATCCATGCCGTACTCTCGATCTCTGTGTCGTGCTGAACTGATGTTTCGATCCCCAGCTCTCGAGCCAGGAGGATGACAAGCGCTTCTATCTGCGTGGGATTGACCGAAAGTCGGTGATCGGCGAGTGTTCCGGTGACTGTTGGAGAGCTTTCCACCATGTAGAGTCGATTTATCTGAGGGTTCGCCCCTTCAGCTCTCCTTGCCGACGAAAAGTCCTTTGTGTAGCGAGTGGCTCCCGGTCCCGTGAACAGGAAATCAGCATCGAGAGAAACGATGACTCGGGCTTCATCAAAGCGGTAACAGATGTTTGCAGGTTGGCCGAATGCCAGCCGCGAACCTTCCTTCAGGCTATCGAGGCTCAGAGGCTCATATTGATGCCACTTGGCCTCCGGCACCTGCTCGAGAAGGTGCTCAAACTGACTTCCTAGTGTGGGGGAGGTCACGGTTCCCGAGAGAATGCTCAGGCCCCGGCCCTCATTAAGGCGGAACCGTTCCATCTGTGAAGTCAGAGAGGCAACAAAGACCTCCCATGTGCGGACACGTCCTCCATTCGTCACAACCTGTGCACGGTCGGGGTCGTAGAGGTCCAGTATGGAAGCCTGGGTGTAGAGGCTCGTAGCTCCCAGACTTTCTGGATGGCGCGGATTTCCTTCAATTTTCGTTGGGCGCCCGTCATGGCTTTCAACCAGGATCCCATGACCATATCCGCACAGCGGCATTGCTGAGGCATAGAACTGCGGCCTGCCGGGAACAAGGTCCTCCGGAGCACGTACAAAAGGTACGAGTCGCTCTTCGGGCTGACGGGTACAAGCACTGAGTCCAGCAAAGGCGAGGGATGCCCCCATCAATTGAAGGAATCTTCGTCGACCAACAGGGTCTGTCCATGTGTCGGCATTCTCAGGGAATTCCCGCTTGATGTATCCCTTGAATTCTTCTGTCTCAGCCAATTCTTCGAGGCTTCGCCAGTACTTCGGACCCCTCGCGCCTGCGAGTTTCTCCCGTATCTTTTCCAGATCCAAACTGACAGTCCCTGATCTCTTCGTTCTCATCGGTGACAACTCGAGCAGTTGGTACGGCTTTTGATTCGGTATTCTTCCACGAGTCTTCGCCCCAGTTCTTTCTGGTTCGATGGTGGAACCCAGCTAACGCTGAAGACCTCCTCACGAGGTCGAACATAGTTTTCAGGATTACGGTGGCACTCGAGGCACCAACCCATGAACAGTGTGTTGACCTGCATCATAAGAGGCATCTGGTCAACTTGGCCATGGCACGTTGTGCAACCGACCCCTTTCTTCACATGGATGCTGTGATTGAAGTAAACAAAGTCGGGTAAATCGTGGACTCGAGTCCATTGAAGCGGTTTGCCGGTTCGATAGCTTTCTCGCACAGGTTCCAGGATAGGTGCTTCAGTCCAGACCTGGGAATGGCAGCTCATGCACGTATGTGTCGGAGGAATCCCTGCACTGGAGCTTACCTCTACCGAAGTGTGACAGTAGCGGCAGTCAATCCCCAAACCATTCACGTGGTGCTTGTGACTAAACATCACTGGTTGTTCGCGGAACACGTTGACCTGGCTGAAGTACGCTGAGTAATAGCCTTGATAGTAGGCCCAGCCGAGAGCCGCGACCGACACGAGAGCCACACCCACCAGGATTCGTAAGAGTACATTAATGCTTGGGTGAAACAGCTGTGCCATAAAGCCAAATCTTCCAGTTAAATGCTGCTATGGGCTCCCCTGTGTTTACGCTCAAATGAAAAAAAGGAAAGAATAAGAAAGTCATAATAGCATTTCTCAATTTGTTGTGAAGTGGTAACGTCCGCAAAACTTATTTCTTGTCTCGGCAATTTTGGCATGACTCTTTCATCTGATGTGTTGCACTGACGTCGGTGCGTGTGCTCACGTGAAGAAGAAGTCGCGATAACTGCTATAATTCGCGGATCTTGGAATTGGAGAACGTCAGCATACTTCGACGGTTGTACAACTGGGTCCTCGGTCTAGCCGAGAGTCGATACGGGATCTGGGCCCTGTTTGGTATTGCGTTCGCTGAGTCTTCATTCTTCCTGGTCCCTCCAGACGTGCTGCTGATTGCTCTTTCAGTGGGAGCTCCGAAAAAGGCTCTGCGCTTTGCGGGCGTTTGTACTGCTGGATCGGTCCTGGGTGCCTCCATCGGGTATTTGCTGGGCTGGGAATTCTATGAGTTGGTGGGTCGGAAGATCATCGATTTCTACTCGGCTGGGGAGAGCTATGCTGCGGTGAAGGTGCTTTACGAAAGGTGGGATGCGGTGGCGGTAATGGTTGCCGGCTTTACTCCGATCCCGTACAAGGTTTTTACGATTGCAGCGGGCGCCTTCAAGATCAATTTTGCAACCTTTATGCTGGCTTCTCTCGTAAGTCGAGGAGCTCGCTTCTTCCTGATCGGGGCGCTGATCTTGTGGCTGGGCCCTGGCATTAAGGACTTCATTGATAAATACTTTAACTGGCTGGCGATCCTGTTTGTTATCTTGCTCATCGGTGGATTTGCAGCTGTGAAATATGTTATTTAGACCCCTTACACTTCGGCTGCAGTTGGAAACTCACTTAGGGGAGTGGCCGAGGCTCGGTTGTCCTGGGAGATATCGAGAAAGACCATTCCAACTATCAAGGCACTGGCGGGGCGTGGCGCAGCTTGGTAGCGCGCACGGTTCGGGACCGTGAGGTCGGAGGTTCAAATCCTCTCGCCCCGACCATAACCGATCGATCTCTAGCTGGGGATAGTTTTCGGCGGAGTTTCCGGATCGACATTCTCGATCACCATATGAGTCCGAAGAACCCCGAACAGCATCTTTGGCCGAAGTTGCGGAACCCCGGGGGAACGGAGAGACCTCGTTTGGAGAAAAAGGCGCATCATTTCACGGTCGTTGGAAGGGTGCAGGGAGTAGGCTTCCGTTACTTTGTGTATCGGCACGCCACCTCGCTGCAACTGTGTGGGTGGGTGCGCAATAAGGAGAATGGGGATGTCGAAGCGCATGTCGAGGGGGGGCAGGAAGGCGTGCTGAAACTGGAACGGTTGATAAGGAAAGGACCTTCGTTTGCCTTTGTTTCCGAGTGTCAGCTTCGAGAAGTTCCGGTTGAAGGATTTGAGACTTTTTCAATTGTAGGATAAGGAAGTTTGATGGACGAACTGAAGAAGAAGATTCGGGAGATTCCGGACTTTCCGAAGCCCGGAATACTGTTTTATGATGTTACGACGCTGCTAAAAGACCCGGAAGGACTTCGAGCGGCAGTCGATGTGTTCACTCAGCGCTATGCAGACAAGAGGATCAGCAAAGTTCTCGGGATTGAATCTCGAGGTTTCATTCTCGGCCCTGTGCTGGCCTACAATCTAAATGCCGGCTTTGTACCCGTCCGGAAGCAGGGGAAGTTGCCTGCCGAGACACTCAATGTTTCGTACGAACTCGAATACGGGACGGATACACTCGAGATTCACAAAGATGCGGTTGAGCCGGACGAACGAGTCCTGATCATCGATGACCTGATCGCTACTGGTGGCACCGCGGCCGCTACGGTTGAAATGGTGGAAACCTTTGGTGCCAACCTGGTGGAAGTGGCTTTTCTTATTGAATTGAGCTTCCTCAATGGGCGTGCAAAGCTCCCTTCGGATTTGCCGGTTTTCTCGGTATTGAAATACTGAATTAGGGAAGGTGTCGCCCATAAAGGGCTTCCAAGACTGCTTCCGTAACGCTGGTACCTTTGCCGGGACGGCGGGGCTTAGAGTTCGTAGCGCCGGCTTCCAGCCGGCAGTCGCCAACTTGGCGACGATTGGGGAGCGGAAACCTGGAGACTTTTTTGTTCCGGGGCTTGAAGCCCCGGTGCCGGCAAGGATGCCGGTGTTACGTTCTCCGATCCTAGCCCTCATTCAGGCGGTAGAGAATCTCACCGGCCTTGGGAACTTTGAGGAAGCCCTCTCCGCCTGCTTCCCAGGTATCGGGATCTATCTTCTCAGGGTCGATATAGCCAAGGCCAAGGTTCGCGCAGCGCTCGGGGGGGATCTGTGTCGCCAGAGTCACGCTGACCCTCGGCGTCTCAACTCCGGTTTCAGCATTGTAACTGCCCAAGCCGCGAACGTGTGTGCTATGAGCGAGGACTCCGCCTGGATAGCCCTTGTACTGGTCCCACTGTTTCACGAAGAACTCGCAGGTATGGTACCCAATCTTGTCGAGCAGTTGCCCATGAGAGTAGCTCACCTCGCTGATATGCGGAGCGTAGATAACCACCTCACCGCCATCCTCGACAATCGGTTCCAGTTTGTACATACCCTTCGCCGCGGTCCAGATGTCGTCGTACATCTCGGGCATGATCGAGAGAACTCGTTTTGCGGGTTTCGCAAGCCTGCGAATGTGCAGCTTTGAGGAAAGACTCGCCGCTTCTCGGAAGGCTTCTTCAGGAGTGCCCGTATAGACTCCTGCAACACCTTCGCCTTTCACTACGAGACTACAGCAGAGCTTCTTGACATCTATCATCGAAGCGGCCCGATCGATGATCCTGCGAACCGGAGTATCGACCGTCCCAATAACCTTATAGCTGCTGATCACGGCGCCCAGCCAGTGAGAGTAGTTAATAACTTCGGGACCGCTGATTCCAGGAAAGAAGTATTTGTTACCCCCGGAGAACCCGGCCACTTCGTGAGGGAATGTCGGCCCGCAGATTACTAGCAGATCATAGTCCAGGACCATTTTGTTCAATGTCACCGGGACGTCGCGCAACAATCCTGCATCATGCGGCAGGTACCGGATACTCTCACCGACAATCGTCTGAATCTCCGACTTGGATATAGTCCCGAGAGTCACGAAGGTTTCAGGGTCTGCCCAGAGGTGATTGTAGATGCCGACGTTTTTGAATTCTGTTGTCCTTTCCTGGGGTGATATCCCGACCAGTTGACAGAGATCTGGGTTACTAAGGGGTTGGTGAGTTCCCAGGGCTACAAGGTAATCCAACTTTCTGGTGACTGGAGAAAGCAGTTCATGGAAGAGTCTGAAAAAGAGGGGAATGGGGGCAGTGCGAGTCTTATCAGGGATGATGATGAGGACACGTTTGTCTGCAATCTCCTGATGCTCAAACGTCTTCTTCAGGACCTGCAGGATGTCGTTCGCCTGCAAGTAAGTGTCTTCACTACCAGCGCCGACTAGCATGGCAAGTCTCCTATACTCCGCTGAACGCCGAGAACCCGCCGTCGATTGGCAGGACAACGCCGGTGACAAAAGAGGAAGCTGGAGACAGGAGCCAGAGCACGGCTCCAATCAGGTCGCTGGGTTCCCCAAAACGCCCTGCAGGCGTGTGGTCGAGGATGGTCTGCCCTCTCGCAGTGAGTTCCCCCGACTCAGAGTCCATTAGCAGAAACCGATTCTGTTCCGTCAAGAAGAAGCCTGGAGCCACTGCGTTGACGCGGATCTTCGGAGAATATTCCTGTGCCATGTGGACAGCGAGCCACTGAGTGAAGTTGCTGACGCCGGCCTTCGCCGCGGAATAGGCGGGGATGCGTGTTAGAGGACGGAATGCGTTCATAGAGGAGATGTTCAGAATGTTTCCCTCTCCACGTTCGGCCATCAATTTGCCCGCCGCCTGCGAAGGGAGGATCGTTCCCAGCAGGTTGAGGTCGAATACAAATCTCAGCGCCTCAGCCGGCAAGTCGAAGAAGGACAGGTCGGCTGCCGTTGTCGCTTTTGGATTATTCCCGCCGGCCCCGTTGACAAGACAGTCCAGCTTGCCGAATTCAGAAGTGACTCGGTCGAACGCCTTGTTGACACTTTCATTATCAAGCGCGTCGCAGTATTCCACAATATAAGGACTCTGGCTCTGTTCCAGGCGGGCTCTCCACCGCTCGGAACTATCCGGTTGCTTGTCAAGTATTGCGACCTTGGCACCACATTCGGCCAGGGAGCAAGCCAATTCTCCGCCCAGAACCCCGGCACCACCTGTGATGGCGACTGATATCCCCTTAAAATCGTAAGCTCTCAAGATGTCCTGATATGTCAAGAGTTGTCCTTCCGAATTGTCCGGCTATCCAGTAACCGTCCCGCCACTGTCTATAAATCATGAAGGCCAGGTTAGCTCTCAAGCTCTTCTGATTCTGTGTCCGTTGGGGCTTCCTCGGGAAGAGCTTCCCTTCCCAGTATTGACTCGAGTCGGCGCACCTCATTTTGTGCCGCAGTTGCTGTGGCAGAACCCGCATGCTCTGAGGTGATCTGCCGGTAACGCGTCAAGGCTTCCTCGAGATTACCGGTAACTTCGAGATTTCGCGCGAGACGCATCAAGGCCAAATCCACGGGGAGGGCGGCTGATGGGTCCGTCACAATCTGTTCGTATAGCTCAACGGCCTGTTCATGGTTTCCTTCGGCGACAGCAAGTTGAGCTAACGCGTTTCGGGCCATGTTCTTAACGTCTGTCCCGGAAGAATCGTCAACGGCCATTTGCAGCTCTTGTTTTGCTTCCTCGATCATCTCGAGTTCGATCAGGCTCAAGCCGGCGTAGTATCTGGACATTTCTCCCAACCAGAAGCCCGAGTATTCATCAGCTACAGTCCTGAAAGCCTTCAGGGACTCCTCGAATCTCTCCTGAGCTGTTGTATATCGATACTTGGTCTGTTGATCGAGCGCGTTAGGATCCTGTGCGGGATCGGTCTGGTCCTCCTCGTCCACCGGTGCGTGGAACTTTTCCAAGGCATCTGAGAAGGCGATCTGGGCTGCAGCATCCCTCGATTCCTGGTAAGTTGTCCACGCCAACGTGACCAGAGCTATCAATATGATCAACCCCGCAGCCACGAGAATGTATTTTAGGTTTCGGATGATCCAACCAGACGTCTCGGTGAGAGTCTTGCGAATAGCGTCTTCCTGAACCATCTCTTTGCGAGTTAATCGCTTGGCTGCCAAGAGAGTTCCTCCTCCGTCCAATATCGGATCAGGGGCTCGAAAAGTGTCTGGGGACACTTGCTATCTCAGTGGAATTCAGACCCCAGATAGTGGGCTTGGCCTGTGTTCGAGATTCCCTGGTCCGTTAGGTACCCTGATTACCGTCCTGTTTCTGTTGTCGAATGACAAAAATGCGCCTGGCAGGACTCGAACCTGCGGCGCAGGGGTTAGGAACCCCTTGCTCTATCCTACTGAGCTACAGGCGCAACCTGAAAACGGTAAGTGTAGCAGATTAGATCGTTCGTATTCCATGATCTCGGTGCCTTGCATGGCAGCAGCCTTCGTCTTCGCCACCGCTCGACCTTGTACCCCTTCCATACCTTGGCAAAATGAGTGAAACTGGAACTGCACCCCAGCATTCATTCATCTTGAATCCTTTCTCCCTGCTGTTTCTGATAAGACGCCCTATAATGGTGCGTTATGGGTTTAGCTCCTTATGCGATGCGGGATGAGGATACCAGAGGGCGTCGGTTCCCCGAGCGGCCTCATCTCTATCGCTCTGAGTACCAAAGAGACCGCGACCGGGTGATTCACACGAAGGCCTTCCGCCGGTTGGAGAAGAAAACACAGGTGTTTGCCCCGGATTATTCGGATCATTTTCGCAATCGGCTGACGCATACTATTGAGGTCGCACAGATCAGCAGAACAATTAGCAGAGCTCTCGGGCTCAATACAGATCTATGTGAAGTGTTGGCGTTGAGTCACGATATCGGGCATCCGCCTTTCAGCCATGAAGGGGAGCGAGCCCTTGATCTGATTATGAAACGGCATGGAGAAGGATTCGAACACAATCTCCACGCACTCCGGATCGTCGAGGATTTTGAGGAGAAGTATGCAGCCTTCAGGGGACTCAATCTTACTTTTGAAGTCAGGGAGGGGATTGTCAAGCACAGTCGTGATTATGGACCCGACGACGAACCCTACATCGATATCAGTTCATATCGCCTCGGCTCTCGCCCTCCCCTCGAAGCTCAGTTGATCGATGCCGCGGATGAGATTGCGTACAACGCTGCGGATCTGGATGACGGCTACGATTCAGGGTTACTTTCGGTGGACCAGATGAATTCTAAGCTTGCCTTGTTCCGCCTGTTGTGGGGCGAGGTCCAATTTGAATACAGAGAAGCTGAAGAGAAACTCAAAGTCAGTGAAGTAGTTCGTAGGATTATTGACTTCCTGGTTTCGAACCTGATTACTGAAACCATCAGAATGATTGATGCCTACAGCATCAACAGTGTTGAGCAGGTTCGCCGGTTTGAAGGACGCCTGTGCCAGTTTGATTTTGAAACAGCGGGCCTCAACAGAGAATTGAAGGGCTTCCTCTGTCGTTATTTGTACGACCACGAAGTTCTAAGAAAAGCGCGACGCTCGGCAGAGCGACAACTTGAAGATCTCTTTGATTATTACCTCCGGAAACCAGGAAACCTTCCTTCCAGTCATAACACTCGAGTCGAGGAATTGGGACTGAATCGTGTTGTGTGTGACTACATCGCCGGGATGACCGACACGTTCGCCCGTGCTACGCACCGTGAGATCTTTGATGCCGCAGACGGTTCATCGCAGGATTGAGAGCCGATTTCGGGTAGGCTCTTCAAAGGGATGGGATGCTCTGGAGCAGTCAGCAGCCTTGACAATCTTAAAAGTAGTAATATAGACTCGCTCGTTTTTTCGGGTCCGACGTTGGCTGTCGGCAAAGGAGAACTAGGCTGTGATCGTCGATCTTGCGGAGCTTAGGCTGAAGCAGAGGCCCATATATGTGGACTCTGACTTTCAGGAGAACCAGCTTCTTGTGAAGAGCAAGATCGCTCGTTTGACGGAACCGGTCCATTCGAACCTGAAGGTTTCCCTCGAGAGCGATCGAGTGAAGGTGGAAGGGCGTCTGGCTGCGGTCCTGTGCTTAACGTGTTGTCGATGTGCGGGCGAGTTTGAAAAGTCGGCAGAAAAGAACTTTATGTTGACCTATGTACCCGACCCGAAATCGGGGCGGGACGGTGAGGAGTTCGAGTTGGAGTACGCCGATCTGGATGTTGGCTTCTATTGGGGAGATCAACTTGATTTGGCGGTTGTACTTAGTGAGCAGATTTTGCTGGAGATTCCGATGAAGCCGATCTGCCAGGAGGAATGTAAAGGTCTTTGTGACCAATGTGGAGTCGATCTGAATCTAAGCACGTGTGATTGCACCAGAGAACTGGCCGATCCACGTTTAGCCGCTTTAGCGGATATCAAAAAGAGGTTAACAAATTAGGAAGGGTTACTAGCCATGGCCAACCCGAAGAGTAGGCATTCGAATTCAAGGAGGGGAAAACGGCGGTCTCATGACGCGCTTCAGGTCACCAGCCTGTCGGTCTGCACCAACTGTGGTTCCCCGGTTATGCCGCATCGCGTGTGTTCTAACTGTGGGTACTACAAAGGGCGACAAGTGATCGAGGTCGAAGACGTCTAAGCCTGACTCTGATCCGTCGAAACTCGCGCTGTCCCTACAGTTTTCCCCAGTCAAATCTGTTTGAGACAAAAGTTCTGATGAAGGCATTTGTATTCCCCGGGCAAGGCTCTCAGTACCCGGGTATGGGTAAGGAACTATCCCAGGAGTATCCACGGGCCGCTGAGGTCTTTATGGAGGCCGATGAAGCTCTTGGATTTCCCCTATCGAAGTTGTGCTTCGAGGGTCCCAAAGACGAATTGACCCTGACTCAGAACACTCAACCGGCCCTGCTGTCCGTGTCTGTGGCTGTTTTTCGGGTGTTGACTGACCTGGGGGCCAGCCCCGATTTTGTGGCTGGACACAGCCTCGGCGAATACTCGGCATTGGTTGCTGCAGGCGCTCTTAGCTTCACTGACGCGCTTCTCCTGGTACGGAAAAGAGGTCAGTTCATGCAGGAAGCGGTGCCGGTCGGAACCGGTGCGATGGCTGCGATCATCGGTCTCGACCTCGCTGCTGTGAATGCTGTGTGCCGAGATGCTGCCCAGGAACAAGTAGTGTCTCCTGCCAATGAGAATGCTGCTGATCAGGTCGCCATAGCCGGCCATGCGGCAGCGGTGGAGCGTGCTTGTGAACTGGCGCTATCCCGAGGGGCACGGAGAGCGATCGCGCTGCCAGTGAGTGCACCATTTCATTGTAGCTTGATGGAACCGGCTCAGCGACGGATGATTCCGTTGCTCGAAGCGGTGGAGTTCGAGGATCTGAGGTTTCCGATGGTTAACAACGTCGATGCCAAAGTTGTGACCAGTGGAGACGAGGCGCGAGACGGTTTGATCCGGCAGATACCATCTACGGTGCGCTGGAGGGAGAGTATTCTCCGCTTGTCGGAAGAAGGTGTCGGATCTTTTGTCGAAGTAGGAGCTGGACGAGTTCTGACCGGGCTGATTCGTCGAGTGGCTGGCGCAGCCCGCTGTGCAAGCATTGAGAAGCCGGAGCAGGTGAAATCGTATGTTCAAGCTTGAGAATCAGGTCGCTTTGGTAACTGGCGCTGCCCGAGGAATAGGGAGACGTGTGGCTGAGTCGCTAGCTGATGCCGGAGCTCAGGTAGTTCTGGCCGATTTCAGCGATTGGGAAGAAGACATCACTGAGATCGGGAAGGGTATATTCGGGGTCCGTTTAGATGTTACTGATCCTGCTCGAGTGAAAGAAGTAGTTGGGAATGTCGTGCAAAGATTTGAACGAATCGACGTTCTGGTCAATAATGCCGGGATTGTTCGCGACAATCTCCTCATTCGAATGAAAGAAGAGGAGTGGGCGAGCGTGATTGCGACGAATTTGAATGGAGTGTTCTTTCTCACCAAAGAAGTGGTTGCGAAAATGATGAGAAAGCGCTACGGCAGGATCATTAACATCAGTTCGATTGTCGGACAGATGGGGAATCCGGGGCAGGCAAACTACGTGGCGAGTAAGGCAGGAGTGATTGGTTTCACCAAGGCGGTGGCCAGGGAGGTTGCTTCGAGGAACATTACGGTGAACGCTATCGCCCCTGGATATGTTGCCACGCCGATGACGGAAAACCTTGGAGAGAAGGCTAAGCAGGATCTCTTGGGAATGGTCCCGTTGGGGCGTATGGGAAGCGTGGATGACATTGCAAATGGAGTGCTTTATCTGGCATCAGAAGAGGCTGGATATATCACAGGTCATGTGCTAAATATTAACGGCGGAATGTACATGTAGACTAGTGTCCGCAAGTGAATGGAGGAGATATGGCGTCCCTTGAAGAAAGTGTAAAGGCGATTATTGTAGAACAGTTGGGAGTCAATGAATCTGACGTTATTTCAGACGCGCACTTTATCGATGATCTGGGTGCAGATTCGTTGGATACGGTTGAACTGGTTATGAAGTTCGAAGAGGATTTCGATATTGAAATCCCCGATGAGGATGCCGAGAAAATCCAGACGGTTCAGAACGCGGTCGACTACATCCAGGCCCACAAGAACTGAGAATCGGGAGTTTGGCAGATTTGACGAGACGTGTCGTAGTAACGGGTATAGGTATGGTGACGGCAATAGGGTTGGACACCGACAGCACCTGGCAAGGCCTCCTTGCGGGTAAGAGCGGTATCGGTCCTATCACCCGTTTTGACGCTTCGGAGTTCCCGACCAGGATTGCCGGCGAAGTAAAGGACTTTGATCCTCTTAACTTCGTTGATCGCAAGAGCGCACGAAAGATGGATCGCTTCATCGCCTATGCGATTGCTGCTGGTGAGGAGGCTTTCGCCCACTCAGGACTCGAGTCCACCCTGGAAAACCGTCATCGAATTGGGGTTCTCATCGGGTCAGGTATCGGTGGATTTGAGACCATTGAAAGGGAGCATGAGAAGTTCCTAAAGGGTGGGCCGAGGAAGATCTCGCCGTTTTTCATCCCAGCAAGCATTATTAATGAAGCGGCTGGACAGGTGTCTATTCGGTTGGGTGCTGCCGGCCCTAATTCGGCAACCTGTACCGCTTGTGCTGCCGGATGCCACGCGATTGGAGACTCGTTTAAGATCATCCAGCGAGGAGATGCCGACGCGATGGTTGCAGGCGGCTCTGAGTATGCGATTACCCCGATGGGTGTAGGAGGCTTTTCGGCGTTACGGGCCTTGTCTACGCGCAATGATGAGCCAGAGAGGGCCAGTCGACCGTTTGATTTGGACCGCGATGGATTTGTAGTCGGTGATGGTGCTGGAATTGTGGTGCTCGAGGCTTTGGAACATGCTCTTGACCGAGGAGCAACCATTTACGCTGAGGTGTTGGGTTACGGCATGAGCGGAGACGCCTATCACATCACTCTGCCTCCCGAGGACGGGAAGGGCGCCCTCCAGGCAATGGCTACGGCTTTGGCTGATGCCGACGTTGCCCCCGAGGAAGTTGATTACGTCAATGCCCATGGGACGAGTACGCAGCCGAATGACCGGATTGAGACGGCGGCGATAAAGGAGCTTTTCGGAGAACATGCCTCTTCTCTGGCCGTAAGCTCAACCAAGTCATTGACCGGCCATTTGCTGGGGGCCGCCGGCGGTCTGGAAGCTGGGATTTCGGTTCTTTCGCTGTTCTCAGGAATGGTCCCTCCCACCATTAATCTGGAGACTCCCGACCCGGATTGCGACTTGGATTACGTGCCCAATCAGGCAAGAAAAATGGAGGTGAGACACGTTCTTTCTAACTCATTCGGGTTTGGCGGGACGAATGCTGCTCTGCTCTTCAAGCGATTCGAAGAATGATTGAGGCTCTTCCAACAAAAGTGGAGCTGCCTTCTGGGGTGGCCTCCATGGAATCACGGTGGGCTAATGTTTGAGTCACTACAATGGCCCTGTTCAGTTTCCCTCGAGGTAGATTTCTTCCGCTTTTTCGAGCGCATGTGCTATACTCCGACAGTCTCGGAAATGAGTTCTAACTTTTTGAGAAAACAAGCCTTACCTCACTTTCGGCTTTGCCATGTTGGCTTTGTTGTACAGTGAGAAAACCTTCCATCCAGTTGCCTGACCAGGTGTTTCTATGGCCGATAAGACAAGGGGCAAGTCCCGCAGACGGAGCGACGTAGCAAGGAAATTTATCGCTCTGGGGCGACTGGAGGGCAACCTGCCTGCCGATTGGTCATTTAAAGGTTTTCTGGTCGGCCTTGTACTGGTTGTGCTTACCACAGCCGTCTTGATGGACTACCAGTTCCAAACCTTTACCGATTACCAGTTGGGAGACATTGCCGACCGAACAGTCGAAGCCTCTCAAGGCTTCACCGTAGAAGATCGTGAAGCGACAGCGGCCAAACTGGCGGAGGCGCTCGCGGCTGTCCCTGTCGTATTCAGTTACGACGTCAGAGTGAATCACCTCCTTGCTACCGAAATCCGAACGGATTTCCTCGAGGCCCGCAGAATCATAGCGGAGAACCGGGAAACACCGGTTATCCCTGAGGAAACAGACCTTCCAACGGAGGCTCCCAAGACCCTGAAGTCGGAGATCGAGGAACAGTTGCCGCGATTTGCTTACAAAAACACGATCGACATCTGTCTTAAACACGAATTCTCTCAGGAACTGGAAGACCAACTGGTAGCACTTCTTGTTCAGTCCATGAAGTCGCCCGGTGTCGTTTTCAACCGGGAGGCCCTTCTTCGCCATCAAGGGCGCCAGATCATCCTTCACCACGAGATTACAGGGGAGAGGGAGGCCCTGGAGGACTGGTTATCCTTAAGGGATCTGGGGCAGGCTAAAGACTTGCTTCGCCAGGAGGAATACCAGCTAACGCTAGTGGGGGGCCAGGAGAAGATGGAGTTGATCGATTTTCTCGATCGCTTGATTGCCCCTAACACTTCTTTTGACCCTCAGCGTACGCAGGAACTCGAGCAGGCTGCCATGGAGGAAGTTGCCCCCGTTTTGATCCAGATCAGGCGGGGAAGGACCATTGTGCGGGCTGGAGACGAGATCACAGAAGCCAATCTTAGCCAGCTTAAGGCTCTGGAGGCGGTTCGGGATCCGGGGCGCTCCTTTGATCGCATGGTCGGGATCTTCTTGATTGTTGGATTCTTCTTTTTCGCGCTATACGCATATTTCCAGCTCCATCTGGTAGGGAAACATGAAAGTCGATCCGACTTTCTGCTGGTTGCGTTGGTCCTGTTGACGAACCTGGTCCTCACAAGGGCGGTCATCTTTCTTTCCGAATTCATAGCTGGAAGTGCGCGCAGAGGAGAGCTCCAGGATCCAATCCATTTCTACTTCTTTGCGCCTGTGGTACTCGGAGCTGTACTCACACTGCTTCTCGTCGGCCTGAACCTCTCCCTTTACTGTTCAGTGATAAATGCGGTTTTCGTCGGTATTGTCACTGGCGAGATGAACATGATTATTTACACGCTGGCTGGAAGCCTTGCCGCGATCTACACTCTCAGGCAGTATCGTGAGAGATCGGCGCTGATCCGTGCGGGGATGACGATTGCAGGTGTCAACGTAATCATCATTCTGGCGCTGCAACTCTTTTCGGGAGGGAGCTTTCAGGCGGCTCCGATCACTGTCCGTATGTCCGCCGGTATTGCGAGCGGCATCTCCGTTCCGATGCTGACCTCATTGCTGCTCCCTACCTTGGAGTCGCTGTTTGGTTTGACAACGGATATCCGCTTGCTCGAGCTTTCGAATTTGAACAGCCCGATTCTGCGCCGTATGGCACTCGAGGCCCCGGGGACATATCACCACAGCATCTCGGTCGGGACCTTGGCTGAGGCGGGAGCCAGTGCCATTGACGCGAACACTCTTCTCATTCGCGTTGGAGCCTATTATCACGATATTGGAAAGCTCAAGCACCCTGAGTACTACGTTGAGAATCAGATCTTCATGGCGAATAAGCATGAGTCGCTTTCGCCTGCGATGTCGAGTCTAATCTTGGCCAGTCACGTGAAGGATGGGCTCGCGATGGCAGCGGAGATCAAGCTGGGCCAAAAAGTGGCGGCGTTGATTCCCCAGCATCATGGGACTCGGGTGATGACCTACTTCTATCAGAAAGCAAAAGATGCTGCCGCCGAGAAGAATCGCGAAGTAAGCGAGGAGGAGTTTCGATATCCAGGGCCGAAGCCTCAGAGCAAGGAAGCGGCGATCCTGATGATTGGCGATCAGGTTGAGGCGGCTTCACGAACCCTCCAGGAACCGACTCCCGGTCAGATCCGAGGCTTGATTCGCCGAATTACGCAAGCGACAATCCAGGATGGCCAGCTTGATGAATGTGACATAACGCTGAACGAGTTGGGCAGGGTAGCTAAGGCCTTTGAGCGTGTACTGACGGGGATGTACCACCACCGGATCGAGTATCCGGGGTTTGAGTTTAACAAGCGCAAAGTTGAAGCGAGTCGAACCGAAAATCAGTCTATTCAATAGACAGCGAAAGCTGCAGGTAGACGTGACCTCGGCCAGGAAGTTCCTTGAATCTGTGGCCGAGGACTTGGGTCTGCAACGTGGCTTTTCCGTTGTTCTGGTCAGCGATGCCGCGATGAAGCGGTACAATTTAACCTTCGCAGGAAAGGACCGGCCCACGGACGTGCTGTCTTTTCCGGCCGGTGACACTGTGGGGGATGAGCCGTACCTCGGGGATATCATTGTTTCGGTGGAAACGGCAGATGCGCAGAGAATCGCTTCATTGGACAATGAAGTCAGGATCCTATGTCTGCATGGAATACTCCATTTGATGGGTTACGATCACGAATGCGATGACGGAGAAATGAACTCCAGAGAGGCGGCCTTGAGGAAACGGTTCGGACTTCAGTAGCTATGTTGGTAATCGAGTTGGTCTCAGCCATCTTTCTTCTGGTCGCCCTGGGTGTTCTGGCAACCTTTGAGAACTGTGTCGACAGAATCTCCCCATTGGCACTCAGGGTATTGGCTGATCGGCGTCGAGGTGAGCCGGGTTACTCGCTGCTTGAAAAGATAGCCTCGGACAGATCCGGGTTCCTCGTTCCTATCCAGTTTGCCATCCAGACATTTGCTGTAGGGCTTGTGGTGTCCCTAGTTGCGCTGTTCCTCCATACAGGCTCTATGAATGCATTCCTGTGGTCCCTGTTACTTGGCATTGTCCTGGTTTCGGTCTTCAGACAGATCATCCCCTACTCGATTGCCCGGAGGAATCCGGAAAGAGTTCTCTTGATTCTATTGCCTTCATTCTCACCAGCTTACCAGCTCTTGAAGTGGCTGAGCTTTCCAGTACTTCTCGTGCTCGAGAAGCCGAGTGCTGAAGAGGAGCAGGAGGGGACTGAGACCGGCCAGGAGGACGAAGCGACCGAGGAGGAGATTCAGGCCTATTTGGACGTTGGGGAGGAAGAAGGGATCTTCGAGCGGACCGAAACGGAACTGATTCAGTCAGCACTCGAATTCGGCAGTACGCTGGTTCGCGAGATCATGACCCCCAGGAGTGAGATTGTTGCCATTGATGAGAGCGCGACTCTTTTCCAATTGAGGGAATTAATCGTCGCCACTAAGCATTCCAGGGTGCCGGTGTTCCGCGAAAAACTCGATCAGGTGGTCGGTGTGGCTTACGTCAGGAACCTGCTTCCCCAACTCGAACCCGGCAAAGAAGACGGGCCGATTACCTCGATTGTCAATGACGTTCCAATAGTACCGGAGACCAAGAGGGTTTCGGAACTCTTGAAGGAGCTTCAAGCAAGGGCTGACCAGATGGCGCTGGTAGTCAATGAGTATGGGACGATTTCCGGGCTGGTGACTGTAGAAGATTTGCTTGAAGAGATCGTTGGCGAGATTCGTGACGAGGATGAGTTCCGACGAGTCGATCTGGTTTACGAAGGGAAGGGGAACTACATCGTGCGAGGAGGAGCGGAACTGGAGGAGTTGGAGGAAACGCTCGGGATCGGGCTGGCGGAACATGACGCCGCGACCGTATCTGGAATGGTAGTGGATCATCTGGGACGTGTTCCAACACCCGGAGAGTCGTTGGTTCTCAGCAATGCCCGGTTCGAAATACTGAGCTCGGATCATCGCCGGATCAATAAACTCCGTGTGTGCAAACTGCCCGATTCAAAAGACTGACGGAGCTGTACGGCCTTTGCGAATTCGGATGCTCGTGGGCCGGTATCGTCATAAACCATGTCTGATGAAAAGATAGATCCCGAAGTCTTGAAAGCTGGTGAGCAGTACATGAAGGTCGCCCTGAAGTTGGCGGCCCGGGGTCGAGGTCTGGCCAGTCCCAATCCACTGGTCGGTGCCGTTGTGGTCAAGAAGGGAGAGGTCGTAGGGCGGGGGTATCACGCCTATTCGAGTAAAGACCATGCAGAAGTTCGCGCTCTGCGTGAAGCTGGAGCCAAGGCCCTCGGAGCCGATCTCTACGTCACACTTGAACCGTGCAATCACCAGGGGCGTACTCCAGCCTGCAGTCAAGCGATCATCTCCAGTGGTGTGAACCGTGTGTTCGTTGCGGTACGAGACCCGAATCCTGATGTATGTGGAGGAGGGGTCGAATCCCTTCGTGCAGAGGGGATTGAAACCGTAGTGGGGCTTTGTGAAGAAAAGGCTCGGGCCTTGAACGAAGCCTTCTTTCACACGGTCGAGCATCGAACACCTTTCGTGACGCTGAAACTCGCGCTAACACTCGACGGGAAGATTGCTACGCAACAAGGCGAGTCGAAGTGGATTACCGGTTCGGCCTCGCGAAGAGTCGTCCACCGACTCCGCTTCGAGAATGATGCCATCCTGGTTGGAATCCGAACCGTGCTCCAAGATGATCCATCACTCGATGTTCGGCAAGGGCGGTCAAATCAGATCACGAAAGTCGTCCTTGATTCAGAGCTTAGAACTCCGCTCGATGCCAGACTCTTTCTCAGTGGAGACCCGGTTGTAATCTTCCATTCACGCAAGGCTTCGACCGAGAAGCGTGAGGCGCTTCAAGAGAGAGCGAAGTTGCATGAAGTGACCGGCAGTAGACATCGGCTTTCATGGGAAAGAGTGCTTACAGAGCTTGCCCGGGAACGGATCACCAGCCTTCTGGTTGAAGGGGGTTCAGAGATTGCTGCCTCTCTTATGCGGGAGCAGCGAGTGAATCGGTTACTGCTGTTTTTTGGACCACGCATGCTCGGTGCAAGCGGGATATCAGCAGTGGGAGACCTGGGGGTGGAGCGCCTGGCCGATGCACCGCGCTGGGAGGTAATCCGGACTCGCCGACTCCCCCCTGACTTGATGCTCGAGGTTCGCCCCAAATGATCGGTTATCGGTAATCGGTTATCGGTGACCGGGGTGGAAGAAGTAGGTAGTAAGAAGTAAGTAGACCAGGGATTTCCTTGGTGGGCTTGGTGACTTGGTGGTAAAT
>JAUWTT010000638.1 GCA_030614585.1 Acidobacteriota bacterium | reverse complement strand
GACACCGCGCCATCCTGGAGCCCTACTGGAACTCAAATCGCGTTTATCTCCGATCGCACGGGGTCACCCCAGGTATGGGTCATGGATGCGGACGGATCGAATGTCCGCCGCATCGTGAAGGAGGGTGGTCATTGTGACAGTCCCGATTGGTCGCCAGACGGACGCTTTATACTCTACTCGTGGCAGGCTCCTACGCAGTGGAAACATGACGTTTACCTTGCTGAAGTGGCCACTGGAAGGCTGTACCAGCTGACGTCGGGCAGCGGCAGCAACGAGAGCCCTCACTGGTCCCCCGATGGCAGGCACATCTCCTTCCAGAGCACACGTACTGGAAAGAAGCAGATCTTCATCATGAACGCGGATGGTAAAAACAAAAAACAGATATCCGCCTATGGTATAAACGAGGCTCCTTCGTGGTCCAAGTATCCTCCCGAATGAATCGGGAGTGTCCAGGTATCGTCTTTTGTAACAAAGCCGGAGGTTGACTGTATGAAACGCAGTTTCTTAGGAATTTTGATTGTACTTGTATGTTCGCTAGCTATGATCTCGGGGTGTAAGAAGAAGACGCAGACGACGGCGCGCCCACCCGTAGACCGTCCCGCACCAGCCGAAACGGTTTCATCACCCACCGCTCCGGCTCCACTAGTCGAGTTGAGTGCGACCCCCACCAGCATAAGGAGGGGTGCGTCGACGATGCTCAAATGGAGTTCAACGGACGCTGATTCGATCGTGATCGACAGTGGCGTGGGTAACGTTAGCCCCGAAGGAAGTGTAAGTGTCTCTCCACTGGAGTCGACAACCTACACGGCGACGGCTTCCGGTGCCGGAGGCGAAGCAAAGGCCAGCGCTAGAATCACGGTGGTACGGGGAGAAGATCGTGGGGAAATATCTCAAACTGATGTTCAGGCACTTCGGCAAGCCATCACAGATGGGAACGTCAACCCTGTCTTTTTCGGTTATGACAGTGCCGAGCTGTCGGCAGAAGCTCGTCAGATTCTGGAGGAGAATTCACGGTGGTTCAGACAGTATCAGGGCGCAACTATTGTGGTTGAAGGCCACTGCGATGAACGCGGTTCAGAAGAATACAATTTGGCACTTGGGGATAGAAGGGCTCAAGCCGCTTCAAACTATTTAATTCAGCTTGGAATCGGCTCGGACCGGCTGGAGAGCATCTCTTATGGTGAAGAGCAGCCCTTTGATCCCGGACACACTGAAGCCGCATGGACCAGGAACCGAAGGGCACAGTTTGTAGTTGAGTAATCTCGCGGAGACTTGAATGATGAGCAACTCCCTCAAATTACTGACATTATTTTTACCGTTGTCGCTTTCCCTGGCTTTTGGCGGTACCAAAGAAGAGATCATCCGGTTGCAGAGTGATGTCCTTCAGCTTCAGAACCAGATTCGGATGCTGCAGAAGACGGTGGACGAGAAAGAGGGCATGATAATTTCTCTTCTGGAGCAGGTGAACGATCAGGTAGCCAAAGGAAGTCTCGCCTTTGACGATATGCTGGCCGCAGTAAACAGCGCCAAGGCCCAGACGTCCTCCTTGGAACAATCTATAGGAGCCGTCGTGGATCAGCTGGAACTCCTTAGCTCGAAGCTCGACGAGACGAATAGTCGCGTCGCTTCCCTGCACCGAAAGCTCGAGGACAACCAGATGCAAGTCCAGTCCCTGCGAACACTACCTCAAGATGTGACTGCTGAAGTGGAACCGGACCGCGTCTACAGTGCGACCTACAATGATTACCTGATGGGGAACTACTCGCTGGCGGTGAGCGGGTTCCAGGATTTCCTGGCGAATTTTCCGGACAGTGAATACGCGGATAATGCGGCCTATTATCTGGGGGATTCCTACCTGAAACAGGGCAGACATGAGCTGGCCCTTCAGGCGTTTGACCAGGTGATTAATCTCTACCCCAAGGGTGACAAGACCCCGGTAGCCTATTACAAGAAAGCTCTGGCTCTTGAGGAAATGCAACGCCTGGATCAGGCCATAGACACGCTCAAGAAACTGGTCAGGCTTCACTCGAAATCGCCTGAGGCCGAACTCGCAAAGCAACAGTTGGCGAAGCTCGGGGTCGAATAAGCAGAGGCCCAGATCTAAAGGGTCTGTTGCCCAAACCGCAGCAGACCCAATTTCCAAAACCCAAGAACCAATTCCCAATTAAATCCAAATTTCAAGCTCCATTGCAGGAACCATCTAACCTACTGAAAGATAGGTTGTTAAGAGCTCTATAGAAGTTGAGATATCGAATTCATGCAATCGACCTTGCTTGAGATTTGGTGCTTGGTTCTTGGGATTTGGGCGTGGGCCGATTTCGGCAACACGCCCTAAACCACCAAGGCCCCAAGGACACCAAGCTAAGCGACTGATTCTTGGTGCTCTTAGTGTCTTTGTGGTCAGTCCCG
>JAUWTT010000362.1 GCA_030614585.1 Acidobacteriota bacterium | reverse complement strand
TCCTTGCCCCCAACCTCCACAACTCGCCGCACGTATTTCCCGTCCTCTTTCACAAAAACGACCCGGTCACCGGTGTCGTCAAGGATGGCATCACAGGGCACAACTGTAACCCTGGTATGGTGATTCAGCATGATAGTGATGTCGGCGAACATGCCTGGTTTTAGTTTAAAAGAACTGTTCTTGACTTCAGTTCTCACCGTGATAGTCCGGGTATCATCATTCAACATATCGCTGATGTAACTGAGTTTGCCTGCGAACTTCTCACCGGGATATGCGGGTACAGCCACCTCGACCCTCTGTCCTATTTTGATCTTCGAAATGTCCCTCTCGTATATCTCTGCATCTACCCAAAGCATGCTGGGATCCATGAGGGTCAAGAGCTCAGTCGACTGATCAATCATCGAACCCAGAACAGCGTTATGTTGGACAACTTTACCGCCAATCGGAGCGAATAACTGGATGATGGGCCTAATCTGATGGGTGTCCGAGATCAGCTCTACATCCCCTTCTGAAAACCCCAAAACGTGAAGCTTCTTCTCTGCAGAATTGAGATTGGCCTCCGCCACCTTAAGACCAGCTTGGGCTATCAGAAGGTTCTTCTGTGCACCCACCCCGCGATCAAATAGCCGCTGTTCCCGCTCGCAGCTCGTCCTGGCCAATTCGAGATCAGCAACGGCTCTGTAAAACTCGGATTTCGCCAGGCCCACTTCTTCACTCTGCAGGGTTAACAGCTTCTGCCCCTTCTTAACCCATTCGCCCACCTGAACATGAACTTCAGCAATCTGCGCTGGAAAGGGGTAACTCACGATGGCCATTCTGGTTCGGGGAGCCAGGACTTTCCCCATCGCAGAGTGTAGAGTTCGCAAAGAGCGGTAAGTGACATTGGCAGTCTCGATCTCTATCGCTTCCTTCTCGTTGTCCGAGAGCGCCACGAACGGCTGTCGTCCACGTCCTCGCCCCACTCCGCGTCCACTTTCACTTCTTCGAAGCCCCCGTCCCCTTGTTGCTCCCTGACCCAGACCACGATTCTGAGGTTGAGGAGAGCTTGTTATTTCGTTGGAGTCAGGCTCGGCGGCCTCTTCCTTTTGTTCCCTTCTCCAATCTTCGTAGCGAGAACAACTCATCTCCAGAACGCAAAAGCAGAAAACAAGAACCAGGAAAACTGACCGTTTCCTCATCATAAATCTCCTAGGGTCTACGACCGACTGCCTTGTCCAGCACCGCTAATGTCACGGAGTAGTTGAACAGTGCTTCCGCCAAAGCCTTTCTGGTTTCGTTCAATGTTCGCCTGGCTTCTATCAACTCGATCCCCCCAATCTCACCTTCCTGATAACTGAACGAAAACATCTCGTACACTTCTTCGGCTTGGGGCAAGATCTCATCCTGAAGCAGGTGAATCTGATCCTTCGCTGTCTGGGAATTGCGATACGCCTCTTCCACCTCGAGAAGGATGGTGTTGTTCAGGTGGACTTCGTCGCTCTGGAGTGAAGCAATGTTGGCTTCAGCCTCAGCAATTTCGCCCTCCTGGCGGCCCTTAAATAGAAAGGATAGGGGCGCCGAAACGCTTATAGACCAGGTTGTTGGAAATGATTTCACGAAGTGTCGAGAGACATTGAGATCAAAATCGGGAAACAAATCGCGGTGTGCCCGCTCGATACGAACCCGTTCTTTCTCCGTAGAATAGGCCAACCTTTCAGCTTCAGGGCGTATAGACAGAGCCTCCTGCTTCAGTTTTGCCAGGTCAGGTTCGACAAAAGGGATCTGGAGCTGACCAATTAATGCAAGAGGCGTCCCTTTCTTTCTAGCCATCAGGTAATTGAGCCTGTCCTGAGCCGATCTCTGCTCGTTCAGCATAGCTCTGACCCGGTTGGCCGCTCTAAGAGCTTCCACACGTGCTCTCAAAACTTCAACTCTGGCTACCTCGCCGGCAGCCTGCCTCAACTCATCCTTCTCCTGAAAGTCCTTCGAGAGTTCCAGGTCCCTCTCGGCGTATCCAACCTGCTCATCAGCTAGAAGAACCCGATAGAAAGCCTCCTTCACCAGGAAGGCGAGCTCGATCCTCAGAAGGTCGACATCGATATTGGTCTCCTGGGCTTCCTGCTCGGCAATGCCCCCACGAAGCGATCTCTTACCCGGAAACTCAAAGGTATAACTGACACCCAGATAGGACTCTCCAGCATTTACAAAATCCAAGAGTCCAGGCTGCAGATCAGAGTTGTAATCCACGGAAAGCTGCGGCCGTGCCTTGACTTGATGAATCCGCGCCAGAGACGCCTGATGGATCTGGATGGCAGAAAGCACGCGAGGGTTAGATCTCAGAGCAATTGAAATGCACTGAGCTAAGCTGATCTCGCCTTTCTCAGTTCCAGACTGGCCCGACAATGACCCGAAAGCCAAAGGGACAACAATGCCCAATACAAGTATTCGTTTGACCACATTTACCCCCAGGTTGTTGAATGGGGAAGACTTGGTTTGACACAAGGAGAGTCAGTAGATCAAACGAGAGGTGGTGGTCGGGCCGGAAATCCAATGATGATCTGAGCAGAGTAGTAAAAAGGCTCCTCACTGCTCAGGATCTCAGCAGGAGTTAGATCCGGGAGCAAAGAGACTTCGAAGATGTCAATGGCTACACAGGAACTCTGGAAGTTGCAGGCAGGACAATCAGGGTCTCTCGCACCTGGGTCGTCAGTGTGGAAGAGGTTTATCGAGGCCACTATGACCAAGAAAACTGACAGCAGTACTATGCTTAAAAGCTTTCTACTCAGCATCCCGCCCCTACAACGTTACAATGCCAAACCTTCTAATTATCAATAAGCTACCAGATACTGAACCTCTCGACAACCACTGGCAATCCAATAATCAAAAGCAGCACCAGAGCTCCCGAAGGAAACGATCCGCCAATCCAAACTAATAGTGAACACCCGGGGATAGAGTTCAGAATCACATCCTGGGTCTGGCGGTTCGTTCACGAACTGACTGACGTCTGTGGCAGGTACGTTCGTGAAACGAAGAACCAGTATCTTCCTGAAAAATCTTTTCCCCTGTCGGCCACGCCTACCATACAGAGGCGTGGGGCCTGGCAACAAGACCTCCAACCCGTGTGAAGGGGAGGACATCGAGGTTGCACAGCCTCGTCTGCACAGGCCCCTGACCCAGCCAATACCTTGCAAAGGGTATGCCAGATCCGGTTGAACGGCGAGGTCTCTATATAACTCCCTAGTTTGCAGCAGGTTACTCCCCTTCTTCGTGGAGAGGCTCAACCCTCCGACCATTGCAAATGAAGAGTGTGCTCAGTGTTGGACGCGCAATTTGCCATTCCATAAGCCAGCCTGGCCATTGGGGGGGGGGACAGTTGCAAATTGCGACTGTGGCCCAACCTAAAATGCCTTTTTGCGAGCGTAAAACTACACGCGTGGAGTGGCGATAGCGAGCAAAACATTGCAAACAAATAGCTTAGGGGAACTGCGTCAGTTCGGAAGCTGTCTTGCGTATCAGACCAAGGTGAAAGGCAAAGCAGGTTGTTAGATTTTTTACTGGGAAACGGGATTTCCCCAGCTTGGAGGAAGTGAAATGAGATTGTTCATACCGATGATTACCTTGTTAACGCTGTCTGGAGTGGCTGGGCCACTGCCAATGGAGCCAGATGAGGCTCCTTTGATAGTTGCGGTCACAGCGGACGGTCCGGAGATGACCAGCCAGGTATCTCCTCGTTTTGGTCAAACCAACTACTTCACCATAGTAGAATTCAAGTCCGATCACGCTAAGACAGTTGTGCCTGTGAGCTCAACACAAAGCACTGGGGCTGGAAAGGGTCTGGCCAACCAACTGATCAAATTCAGAGCCAGCGTAGTGATCACCGGCAAGATAGGTTCCAAAGCACTTGGTGTATTGCGGACGGCTGAGGTAAAGGTGATACAGGGAGTCTCGGGAACCGTGGAGGATGCCCTCAGTCGTTTTGAATCTGGTGAGCTTCGCTGACGCATCAGCCTGCTTGAACAGATCAGCGGAGGGTTGTTAAATGTCTGTCTCAGTTATCGTTGCTACTGTTCTAGTTGTCCTTCTGATTCTCGTCTTTGTCGTTCCCATCGTAAAACTGCGACTAACCCGGAAACGGAGGCTTCGAGTGGCTGGGCATGCAATACAGCCTCTGATACGAGCTTCAAATGAGAAGTTCAGCCAGCCTCTACGGCCGGGTCCCGTCACCAAAATAGCGGTCCTGATTGAAAACCATAAGGATCAGAACCTTACTGGGCTTGTTGCAGAACACGGACTCAGCTTGCATATCGAGCGAAATGGGAGGGAGTTTCTCTTTGATACCGGATCAAGTGGTGCTGTGGTTGAGAACGCTCGGCGGATGGACATTGAACTTCAGAACGTGGAAGCGGTTGTAATCTCGCATGGCCATAGAGATCACGGCGGAGGGTTGAAAGCCTTCTTCGAGATCAACGATCAGGCTCCCATTTACATGGGAAAGAGCGCTCTGACTGAACGTTACTCACCTCTCTTCTGGTTCCGCAAGATCCCGATCGGCTTGGAAGAGACGGTTATGGAGGCGAATCGAGACAGAATTCATTTTGTGGAATCCTTTACCGAGATAGCCGACGGACTCTCAATTGTTACTGACCTGAGCGGCATCTATCCAGCACCATTGGATAATAAAGTCTTGCTGAAGCGGCAGAACGGCCAACTCGTTCCAGATGATTTCAGCGATGAGATCGCGCTTGTGATTCAAGATCCCGATGGACTTATCGTCTTGTCAGGTTGCGGTCACAACGGGGTATTGAACATGGTGGAGTCTGTGCAGAAGGAGTTTTCCTCCATACCAATCAAAGCTGTCCTGGGTGGCTTTCATCTGATGGATCCGCGCCTGGTCCGCATGTCCGGATCCCGAAAGCAGGTGGAGGAATTCGGCAGTAGCCTCTTGGATTCAGGAGTCCAACGCTTCATCACTGGACATTGCACCGGGGTGGATGCATTTATGGCTTTGAAGTCCGTGATGAAAGAGAGATTAGATTACCTCTCCACCGGTAGCAGGATTG
>JAUWTT010000045.1 GCA_030614585.1 Acidobacteriota bacterium | reverse complement strand
TTCGACGCTGATCCTGGTTTCACTCCTGGTCTCTCTGCTCGGATTCGAACTTTCCAATCGCTTCTTGAGTTAGAACTCTGCTGTATAATTTCCTAATTGTTCAAACTCGTCAAAAAACGGTAAACAAGCCGAGACTATAGAGGAGATAGTGTATGCCTTACCCTGAAGAATGGGTCGCTCCAGCTCGTGAGGAGCTGACAAACATTGGAATAAAGGAACTACGAACCGCTGCGGAAGTCGAAGAGACCCTTGGAAGAGAAGAAGGAACGGTCCTGGTGGTTGTAAACTCAATATGTGGATGTGCCGCCGCTAACGCAAGGCCGGCTGTCGCAGATGCCCTGAAGAGTACGCCGAAACCAGATGTCCTCACCAGTGTATTCGCGGGTCAGGATATGGAAGCTACTGAGAGGGCCAGAAAGTATTTCAGCCCACAGCCGCCCTCCTCGCCGAGTGTTGCTTTGATGCGAGACGGCAAGCTGGTGTTCATGCTTCATCGAAACAGAATCGAGGGACGTTCCTCCGAGGCAATCGCCGATGATTTAAAGGAAGCATTCCGCCTGTACTGTGGAGTTGAGGCCTAGCTTCAGGTTACCGGTCATCGGTGAGCGGTGAGCGGTAATTGGGGTCGGTTATAGGGGTTCTCCCAACGTACAAGGCACCAAGATCACCAAGGAACAGCCCAACCTTGAATCCTTGGTGTCCTTTGTGTCTTGGTGGTAAATCTTCTTGACCCTAGTTACTCCACCCCGATCACCGATCACCGTTAACCGAAAACCGATCACCGATTACCGAATTCACTTCTCGCCTTCCTCGTATTGTTCTTTGATCTGCTCGAGGACATCTGAATCGGCAAGAGTACTCGTATCGCTCAGGATTCTGCCCTCTGCGATGTCTCGTAGTAAACGCCGCATGATCTTGCCGCTTCGTGTCTTAGGCAGTTCGTGTGTCAAGAACAGGCGGTCGGGCCGTGCTATCGCTCCTATTTTCTCTGCCACATGTTTCCTGAGAGTCTCGATCAGGGCTTTGCTACCCTCTTTCCCGGAAACAAGTACTGCGAAAGCCGCAATGGCCTGTCCTTTAATCTCGTGGCTGATCCCGATCACCGCAGCCTCTGCCACATCCGGATGACTTACAAGGGCACTCTCAACTTCCATCGTGCCGATTCTATGGCCGGCAACGTTCAGGACGTCATCCACTCGACCCAAGATCCAGAAGTAGCCATCCTCGTCGCGCCTTGCGCTGTCCCCGGTAAGATAATAGCCAGGGAACTTGTCCCAATAGACCTTCTGCCATCGTTGGTCGTCTCCCCAGATCGTCCTCGCCATGGCCGGCCAGGGCTTCTTCAAGACGAGGTACCCCCCCTTGCCATGCGGTACGGAAACGCCTTCTTCGTCAACAACATCCGCTTCTATGCCTGGAAACGGGAAGGTCGCGGAACCTGGTTTCGTTTCCGTAATTCCGGGAAGCGGTGTGATCAGGGTCATCCCGGTCTCGGTTTGCCACCAGGTATCAACGATTGGGGTTTCATCATAGCCGATGTACTTCCGGTACCAGATCCACGCCTCCGGGTTGATCGGCTCTCCGACAGTACCGAGCAGACGAAGCGAACTGAGATCGAACTTCTCGGGAAACTCCTTTCCCCAAGCCATGAAAGCCCTGATAGCCGTGGGGGCTGTATACAAAATGTTTATCTGATTCCGTTCGATGATCTGCCAAAAACGGCCCTTATGCGGTTGGTTCGGGGCACCTTCATACATAACGCTGGTGGCGCCATTCGACAGAGGCCCGTAAACAATGTAACTGTGGCCGGTTACCCAGCCTATATCAGCTGCGCACCAGTAGGTGTCATTGTCTTTGAGGTCGAACACGTACTTTGTCGTTGTATGAGTACCTACCAGGTAACCACCGGTGGTATGCAAAAGGCCTTTTGGTTTGCCGGTCGTCCCCGAAGTGTAAAGGATGTAGAGCGGGTGTTCTGAATCGAGGGGTTCGGGCTCCACAACCTCATTGCCACTCCGATCCATTTCTCGGTGCCACCAAACGTCGCGGTATCCTTCCATCTCCACGTCGCGTGCGTCTGCCGCGTGGTTGACCACGAGAACCTTCTTAATAGAGGGACAGCCCTTTAGAGCCTCGTCTGCGTTCTCTTTGAGAGGAACTCGGTTACCTCTACGCCACGCTCCATCCGCCGTAATGAGCATTTTGGCCTGACAATCATTCATACGATCTCGAAGCGCGTCAGGGCTGAAACCGCCAAACACGACGGTGTGTGGAGCGCCGATACGGGCGCAAGCCAGCATAGCAATCACCAGTTCAGGGATCATACCCATGTAGATCGTAACGCGGTCACCTTTCTCGATTCCCAAACGCTTCAGGGCCACCGCGCACCGGTTCACATTTCTATAAAGGTCCTGATAGGTGAGAACGCGCCGATCATGGATCTTTTCACCCTCCCAAATAATCGCAGCCTTGTTCTTCCGCCAGGTATTCAGGTGACGATCGACGCAGTTGTAGCAGACATTCGTCTTACCTCCCACGAACCACTGAAACGAGGGGGCCTCACCCTCCAGGACCTTTTCCCAAGGGGTGAACCAGTCTATAGACTCCGACATTTCTGCCCAGAAACTCTCCAGATCAGAACCGGCTTTGTCGTAAATGCCTTTATCATTCCAGTGTGCCTGGGCCCGAAATGCTTCCCCAGGTGGAAAGCGCCTCTCCTCGTGTAATAGCGCTTCGATAGTTCCCTTTTTCAATTCTTCCATGAACAACTCCCTCAGTCCGATCCCTCCAAGCCCAGCTTATCTGCTACACCGGCCATGGCGGAAATCACAAATTCGATATGTTGACCCAGATCTACTCCGAGCTCGTCAGCTCCCTGACGTATGTCTTCACGATTAACTGACCGTGCGAAAGCCTTGTCTTTCATCTTCTTCTTGACCGATTTCACCGGCAGTTCAGCAACTTTTTTACCGGGACGAACAAGAGTCGCGGCTACGATCAAACCAGAAAGTTCATCAACGGCGAAAAGGGTTTTATCCAACGCGCTTCGTCTCGGCACGTTGGTGAAATTAGCGTGAGAACGGATTGCATAGACAACCTCTTCCGGGTAGTTCATCGATTCGAGGATTTCAGCTCCTTTCATCGGATGCTCCTCTGGAAAACGGTCGTAGTCGAAATCGTGCAGTAAACCGACAATGCCCCATTTCTCGGTGTCCTCCCCGAACTTCTCCGCATAAGCTCTCATCGAGGCTTCGACGGCGATCGCATGTTTCACAAGATTTGGGTTTTCAGTGTATTCATTCAGCAAATGCCACGCCTCTTCACGACTGGGCAGGCTCATAATCCGCTCCTTCCAAAACTGCGGGGATTCCATTCAAGTACTTCACCGATTCGCCAGTCAACGGATAAAGGGCTTTCGGCTGTACGTTGGCACAATATGATAGTCCAACCAGCCGCAGGATGAAAATGGCTCCTTCAGAAATCTCGATTCAGGAGTGCGACATGTGGCAGGTTTCTGAACTGCTGGTTGAAGTCGAGGCCGTACCCAACGACAAATTGGTCGGGCACCTCAAACCCCTGGTAATCGACCGATACTTCTACCCGCCGTCGGTCAGGTTTGGATAGAAGACTGCACACTCGGAGCGAGGCGGGGCGGCGATTCTTCAGATTTCTCAGCAAGTAATCCAAGGTTAAACCGGTATCGACGATGTCTTCCACCAGGATAACATCCAGTCCAAGAATGCTGCTTTCGAGGTCCTTCACCAATCGTACTTCGCCGGAACTGTCCGTTGCCGATCCGTAACTCGCCACCGACATAAAGTCGATCTTAAGGTTCAGCTCCAGATGTCGAATCAGATCGGCATGGAAAACGACCGCCCCACGCAAGACACCTACAACAAGCGGTTGCTTTCCCTCGTAGTCACGGCTGATCTCTCCTCCCAAATTGCGAACGCGGTCTGCGATCCGAGTCTTGTCGATCAGGATCCGGCCTACTGCAGGCGTCCGTTCGAGCATCGCCCGATCTTAGCATCTGGGGATGTCTTGGGGCTGGGGGCAGGGAGTACTGGAGTACTGGAGTACTGGAGTACTGGAGTACTGGAAAGATTCTCCCGTTTTGTGGGTGACAATTCCTTGGTGTACTTGGTGTCCTGGTGGTAAACCCCACCGCCGAAGGAAGTACGAAGTGCGAACGACGAACGGGCGGAACCGAGAATTGGGTCTAACCACCAAATCACTAAAACACAAAGCAATCACTCTTCTCGTGCATTCGTGACTTCGTGGTTAATCCCCGATCACTGATCACCCTCCTTCGCTGAAGCTATGGAGGGCAGGCCGATTACCGTTTCCTACTCGGCTGCTTGTCCAGACTGGCGAGTGAACAACAGTCTCGGATTGATTAATCTGAGGATCAACCACCTGAGGCCCCGGCTGAGATCATCCATATAGGAGTAGACCGGCGGGAGGATAATCAAGGTCAGAAACGTGGAAGTGGTCAACCCTCCAAGCACCGCCAGGCTGACTGGTGCCCAGTACCCGGTTCCACTACTCCCTCCTCCAAAATACTGAGGGAATACGTAGGGGAGAGTCAGCGGGAGCAAACCGAAGAGTGACGTACAGGCTGTCATGAGGATAGGCCTGTGGCGGTCCTTACCTGCCTGGACAATGGCTTCGGTCCTGGACATCCCGGTCCGCCTGAGGTAGTTGGTGTGATCGACAAGGATGATTCCATTGTTCACAACAATTCCGAACAGCACCAGGATCCCCAAGAATGCATTTTGGCTCAAGCTAGTACTAGTAAGGTAGAAAATCAGCGCCACACCGATAATCGAGAACGGAACTGTGAAAAGAATCGTCAGCGGATGAATGAAGTTTTCAAACAGTGCCGCCATGATGATGTACATCAGGATGAGAGCCAGGACTATTGCAAACATGCTTTCCTGTTCCCCTTCGCGGGCTCTCCTCCAGTTACGGCCCATCTCCCAGGAATAGCCGGCCGGAAATTGCATTTCAGCCAGGGCACTGCGCACTCCGCGCTCGACGAAAAATGAACCACCCTTCTCAGTATCAGCCATGACTTTGATGATTGACTTGCGGTCCTCACGCTGTATTGCAACCGGCCCTTTGCGGTATTCAAAACTGACGATCGAGTGGAGAGGAATCAGTTCACCGCCGCGGTTCTCCAGATTCATATTCATTAACTCGGCCAGGCTGACCTTATTGGACCCTTTCAATTGGAGGACCACGTCAATCTCCGCCTCGTCCCCTTTCATCCGGGTCGTGGCCCGGCTACTGAGCGCGGAAGAAACAGTCCTGGCTACCAGCATTGGGGAAAGCTGGAATTTCTCGAGCTTCTCGCGGTCTACCGAGAGGTGCACCTCATCGTCACCGGTTTCCAGGCTGGTCTGCACATTTTTAGCGCCCGGCACCGACTCAACCAGCTTCTTCACTTCTTCACCATAGATCGCCAGGATTCCCGGATCGTCTCCCTTCAATTCCAGTGAGATTCCCATCTCCGAGCCACCACCAAAGTGTCTCATTCGTCCCGGCCTGTACTCTACGCCCGGGTTGTCGGGCATCATCTCCAGCATCCTGTCGCGCAGGACCATGGTGGGAGTAAAAGTACCTGTATCAGTCAAAAAGACGCTGAGGCTACCCCGATACTGGCCCCGACTCGTCGTCCGGTTTGAGAAATAGCTGCTCAGAGCAGTGATCTCGAGATCGTCCTGATTCTCCAGGAGCTTCGTCTCAATCTCCCCGAAAAGCTCCATCATCTGGTCGATTGAAAACGAGCGTTCCATGAGAACATCAAGACGTACCTGCCGCTCGGCCACATTTGCAAAGAACTCCCGCGGAATTGCCTGAAACAGGTAGTACGATCCCACCCCCAGGCCTGCCATCACAATCAAGGCAGCGAAACGCCACCTCAACAGAATTCTCATCAAACCGGCGTAACTGTTCTCGAGCCAGACCATGACACGTTGCTTCGGCTTTTCCTTGCCTGTGAAGATTCGGCTGGAGATCATCGGCACGATAGTCAGAGCCACGAGCAGCGAAGCCACCAGAGAGACTGCGACCGCGATGCCGAAATCTTTGGTGAAACGCCCTGAGACCGCGTTCGGAAGGAAGATGAAACTGATAAAGACCACCACTGTCGTCGCCGTCGAAGCCAGTACAGCCACTCCAACTTCGCGGCTGCCTCGGATGGCTGCCTCGAAGGCCGACAAGCCCTTCTCCTGCTTGTAGCGGAAGATGTTCTCGAGCACTACCACGCGGTTATCCACAAGCATTCCGACTGCGACCATCAAGCCCATCAACGAAACGATATTCAGGGTTATTTCCGAGCCGGCAAAGACCCGTAAAAGAAACATGAACGCGCAGGTGAAGATAATCGAGACGGGAATGGCGAGAGAAATGATAAGAGTGCTGCGAAACTTCATCAGAAAGAGAAACAGGACGATTATCGCGAGGGCCCCGCCCCAGATCCCGGCGGTTCGCAAGTCGTTGAGCGCACTGAGAATTCTCTCTGACTGATCGAAAAAGACTTTGAAATTCAGACGCCCCTCCATTGTGGGCAGATCCCGGATCGTCTCCAATTCCTTCTGTACGCCGCGACAGACACCGACTACATTGGCGGTTGATGCTTTATAGACGGAGACAGTGACTGCTTCGATTCCATTCAGGCGGGCAAAGGAATCTCTTTCCGGGAAGTCGTAACGGACTGATGCAACATCCCCAATCGTTAAGCGCCCACCTGGTAACGGAAGGGCCTCAATCTCCTCTACAGATGTAAACTCACCTACCGTTCTCAGGGTGTATTTCGTACCACCCTCGATCACGTAGCCTCCGGAAAGGTTGACGTTGTTGTTCCTCAGGGTCTGGCTGAGTTGAAAGACGTCGATTCCGTGGGTCTGAAGCAGGCGGTCATTCAGTTCAACGATGATCTGCTTGGCATCGACCCCCCTCAGGTCAACGCTGGCCACCCCGTCGACACGCTCCATTCGGCGCGTAACAACGTCTTCAACGAGACGAAAGAGATCTTCGCGTTCACCGTCCCAGGAGACCGAAAAACGAAAGACGGGCATATCGGTCGTCTGCCAACGTCGGATCCTGACGCGCTCGACATCATCGGGAAGATCGTTCCTTACCTGATCAATCCTGTCTCGGACCTCAAGGGCCGCGAGATCCATGTCCATCCCGTCCTTAAACTCGAGCCGGACACTCGAACCGGAACTCGAAGAGGTCGATTCTATTTTCTCCAGTCCGTCCAGCGTGCTTAAGTACTCTTCAAGTGGCCGGGTGATACTGCGCCGAACCTCCTCGGGCGAAGAGGAGGGATAATCCACCGAAACGCGCAGGTTTGAAGAGGACAATTCAGGCAACATCGTCAGTGGCAGCCGCGTCAGGGCGATATACCCCAAAACCAGTATGGATATGGTGACCATTAAAACGGTAACCGGACGCTTTACCGAATATTCTGATATTGTCACGCCGTCTTCTCCCGCACTATCAAGGTGTAAAGAACCGGGATCAAAACCAGTGTCAGCAGTGTGGCCACAAACAAACCCCCGATAACAGTGATCGCGAGGGGAACTCTCAACTCAGCTCCCTCACCCCAGCTCAGGGCCATTGGCAGCAAGCCCAGGACGGTTGTCGCAGTTGTCATCAAGATGGTCCGGATCCTGACTGCACAGGCCTCTTGAACTGCTTCGAACTTCGACATCCCCTGGTGACGCAGCTGATTCGTATAGTCGATCAAAACGATTGAGTTATTCACTACGATTCCCGACAATACGACGACACCAATCAGCACCACCACATTGATGATCTGCTGGGTAAGAACCAGGGTAGCGGCCACGCCAATAAGACCGAAGGGGATCGTAAACATGATAATGAATGGTTGGACCAGTGACTCAAACTGTGAAGCCATGACCAGATAAACGAGGAAAACCGCCAGCAAAATGGCAAACTGCATGCTCTCAAAGGCAACTTCCCGCTCTTCGCTCTGTCCACTGACATAGGCAGAGAAATCTGAGGGTAGCTGGAGTGAGCGCAGAGTATTCCGAATGTCTGAGACCACGCTCTGCAGGTCTCTGCCCACAAGGTTAGCCGAGATTACCGCGTCTCTCTGGGGACCAATCCGGCGGATCTCGACGGGCCCTTCTTCCAGACTAACTTCCGCCACGGTTGAGAGGTGAACGCTCCCCCCCGATGGGAGGTTCAATGCCAGGTTCCTCAAGTTCTCAAGTGATCGGCGGTCCTGCTCCCGCACCCGGACACGGATATCGATCTTCCGGTCACCCTCGTTGAATTCGGTGGCAATGTCCCCTTGAACTTTGTTGCGAACGAGGTTTGCCGCCTGACTGACGTTCAGGCCGTAAACAGCAAGTTTCCTCCTGTCAAAACGTACGTGAACTTCAGGGTTGCCCCCTTCGGTACTCGCTTTAAGATCGCGCAGGCCATCAACCTCTTCGAGTTCGCTCTTAACCCGGTCAGCCTGAAGTTTCAAGGCGTTCAGATTGTAGCCTTGCAGAACCACTTCGATCGGGGTCTTGAAGCTAAAAAGAGTGGGCCGGGAGAACTTGAACTTGACGGCCGGGACACCCAGGACACGGCCCCGGAGGTCTTCGATTACAAGTGCCTCAGCCTGATGCAGAACGCCGGGTTCGAGGCGCACGAGAGTCTGCCCGATATGCTCCCTCTCTTCGACCGCCGAGACACCTGTCTGGTTTCCCGATCCGACGATCGTGTAGTAGGAAGAGATGCCCTCGAGGGGATCGATTATTTCTTCAACCTCTTCCAAGCGGACCGAGGTTTCCTCGAGTGGAGTCCCAGGCGGAAGTTCATAGTCCACCAGAAATTCTCCTTGACTAATTTCCGGTATCAATTCAGAACCCAACCCGGAGAGCAACCACATAGCTCCTGCGAAACACAGTAACGCCAGCCCCACCGCCACGAGTCGAGCCTTCAGCGCGATCTTCAAAAGGAACATATAAGGGAGCACCAGTTTGGATCGGGTTGGCGCTTGTGGCTTCTGTGTCGCAACCTTCTCCTTCTTTTTCCCGCCCAAGCTGGAAAGCATCGGGATCAACATGATCGCTACCAGCAAGGATGCGCCTAGCGAAAAGGTCACTGTCAAAGCCTGGTCTGCAAACAGCTGCCCCGCAATGCCCTCGACAAAGACAATTGGCGCAAAGACGCAAATCGTTGTCATCGTGCTGGCTACGACTGCGTGTCCTACTTCACTTGCTCCCTTGTCCGCCGCTTCTCGGACGCCAAGGCCTGCTTTGTGATAGCGATAGATCGACTCGAGGACGACAATTGAGTTGTCCACCAGCATCCCGACTCCGAGTGCGAGACCACTCAGCGACATGATGTTCAGAGAGACGCTGGAAAGGTACATCAAGAAGAAGGTCGCAACGACTGAGATGGGGATCGAAAGGGCGATGATCAAGGTACTCTTCAGGCTCCTCAAGAAGAGGAACAGGACGATCGTGGCGAGTATGCCTCCGATGATGGCTGTCTGCAGGACTTCATCGATGGACCGTTTGATAAAACGAGACTGGTCGAGTACTACCTCAAACTTGAGAGGGTCCCGCTTCCCTTCGTAGTCCTTCTCCAATGTCTCCAGCTGGCTGCGAACCAGTTGCGCTACGGAAACGGTATTCGCATCGGCTGCTTTGAAAACTGCAATCTCGACACTTTCCTCGCCGTTGAGCCGGGTAACTATTTCCCTTTCTTTGTACCCCATGTAGGCCCGTCCGATATCCTTCAGTCGGACAGGCGCTCCATTTCGCAGCGCGACAACAATCTCGTTGATCTCTTCGACGGTCTGAAACTCGTTGAGAGTTCGAACCAGGTACTTCGCCTCTCCGTCTCGAAGAGTCCCTCCGGTCAGGTTGATGTTCTCATCAGACAACCGCGAGGTAAGTTCCTGAATCGAAATATCGAGAACCTCCAGTCGTTGCTCATCAAACTCGACTTGGATCTCTTCTTCGAGTCCGCCGGTAACCCTGACTGCGGCGACTCCTGCGATGCTCTCGACCTCAGGCCGCACAAACTCCTCGCACTGATATCGGATCGCAGCAAGTCGCGGAGACCCGGTAACACTGACTCGCATGATCGGATCAGTGGAGGGATCATAGCGAAGAAGAATCGGCTTATCTGCATCCAGCGGGAGCTGCACAAGATCGAGCTTCTCCCGGACATCCAGAGAAGCGAAATCCATCTGGGTGTTCCAGCTGAACTCCAGGATGACGTCTGAGACTTCGGGTTTGGAAACCGAGCTCACTCGAACAACATTGTTGACCACGCTGACAGCGTTTTCGACAGGTTTGCTGATGAGGCTTTCTATTTCCGCGGGTGCTGCTGCTTCATAGCGGGTTCTGATCGTGAGGGTCGGATATGAAATTTCAGGCAGCAGGTTGAGCGCCAGCTGATCGTACGAAACGAATCCGAACACAGCTATAGCGACGAAGAACATCGTCACCGTAACAGGACGGCGGATCGAAAACTGGACGACTCTCATTGACTTCGCTGAGCCCCGCGCAGTTCAGACATCACCTCTCTGACAAATGCCCTTCGCTTCTGGGGATCGGTAGCCAGTTCAGGATCCTCTTTCAGTTTGGCCTCGTATTGCTTACGAACCTCAGGGTCCTCGAGCAGTCGTTCAAAGAACTCTCCTCGACCGGCACCCCCGGTCCCGCTTGCGCCAGGTTGTCCGGCTCCAACGCCTCTCTGTCTACCGTCACCGGAAGCTGGGCCTCGTTGGCCACCCTCGCCGGCACCAGGGCCTCCACGAGCAAGCTGGGCCGGTTGTTCCTCGGGGGGCTTCGGGCGAGCTGGCTGTTCGACCTCAGGACCATCGTTCTCCCAATACTGGACCATGATCGGGTACCCTTCATTAAGCGTCTCGTGCCCCACAGTGACGATCGACTCCCCTTCTTCGACACCTGCTAAGACCTCGACCCAGGCATCTTCCGAGAATCCAATCTCGACTTCTTTGCGCTGGACCGTGTCATCCGACTGAATCGTGAACACATAATTCAGGTCCCGTTCGCGGACGATTGACTTTTTCGGAATCACGATAGCGTTGGGATGGGACTCAGTGGCAATCGAAACCGTGCCAAACATGCCGGGTCTAAGCAGATTCCCGGGCCGATTGACCTCGATGGTGACTTTCACGGTGCCTGAAGAAGCATCCACTGCTGGATTGATCATCTTGATACGTCCAACGAAGTCACTTTCCGGGTAGGTTTCAACTCGAATGCTCGCCGATTGACCCAGCTTCAACTGCGGAAGTGCTTTTTCCGGGACGAAAATACGGGCCCAAAGTGGAGGAAACTCTCGCATCTCGAAGAGAGCCTCGTTGACGTTCACTCGATCTCCGACGTCGATCAGCCGATCAGTTACAATTCCGCTGAGAGGCGATATGACAGTTGTATACTCGAGTTGTATCTGAGCTGCCTCAAGCCTTGCCGTGGCTGCTGCCTGCTGCTGCTTGGAATCTTCAAGAGCCAGGACGTCGGTACGACTGGTCAGGTCAGCCTGATCGTACTCCTGCTTGCTGGTCAGTTTCTGATTGTACAGTGACTTCGCACGCTCAAAGTCAGCTGCTGAAAGCTCCGCCTTGACCTCAGCTTGTCTGACGCTAAGCTCGGCCTGGCCAAGCGCGATATTGGCTTGATCGTATTCATTGCGGATTTCCCGTTCATCCAGTTTCAGCAGGACCTGGCCCTTCTTGAGGGCGTCGCCTTCCTCGACCCGGATCTCGGACACAATGGAATTCAGCTTGGCATAAACTGTGATGTTTCTGATAGCCTCGAGGGTTGTATTCGCAAGAATGTAGGTCGAAATGGGTCGCCGTTCGGCTCGAAATGCCCTAACGCTGAGGGCTTTTTGAGCTGATTGTTCCCCCTGCCCCTGGCCCATTTGTCGGCCATCCGCGGAAGCAGATCCACGCCTGCCCCCTTCCTGGCTCTCTGAGCCGCAGGAAAGAACGAGAATTGAGAGAAGACTAACGATCAATATATTTATTTTCACCTGATTACACTCCGGTCTGTAAAAGCGTCAGTTAAACAATACGCAAGGATCACCAGCCTGTTTCAGATTAGGGTTTGTTTCTCAAGGCCTCGGCTATTGATCGGTGGTTAAGAGCTCTACGATCCGGGGGCGCAGTTCATTGATCACGGTTTGGAAGGTAGGCAATCCGGGCACGAGCGGGGTGAGGCTCTCTTTCGGTGTAGCGCTCGCAGGTGATCTCCACGGGTGCGTACTCGTCCAGCAACTTCGACGCGACGCTGCAGACTTCCCGGACGGCGCGCTCCATCGCTTTCCTTTAGAAATCATCAGCCGCGCCGTCTGCCTCTACCACCGATTCACACCGAGGTTGCGAGATATCGAGGATCGGCTTGCCGAGGGAGGCATCATTGTTTCTTACGAAGCCATTCGATGCTGATGCCTGAAGTTTGGCCCAGGATACGCCCGCTGAGTAGGAGCATGACACGATGATGACTTTCGACGGGCGCAAATGCTGTTTGTCCAGGCTTCACTCATTCTATGAACCGATACGAAACCAGGCTCGAGCTTTTGCCCCCTTGAAGATCAGAGCCGAAGCTCCGGTCAAAGCTGCCACAGCCCCCAGTATGAGAAGGAGTCGCACCACGGGTTGACCCAGTTCGATGCGAAGGGATGCCAGCTCGACCAGCGTCCGAAGCCACTCGAGGCAGCCGAGTAGCAGCGCCACCTGAATCATCCGGGCCGCCCAGGCCCGACGAATGACCAGGAATCCCGTCAGACAGAGGATCGCGATAACCACAACCATGTCGCCTCGACGTACGAAGTGCGCCGCCAACAAGAGAAGACTCAACATCACCGGCACCAGGTGCAGAACTAGCAAATTCCAGCCTCCAGATTCTTCAACAATTCACCGCCTCCATCGACGAGGCTGAATTCATTCGCAAGATCCTCCAGCACTTGGAGGGACCGGCCAACGCCGGCTCAACGCTGATAGCGGGCCACAAATTCGTTCAACTGACACTGGAACCTTTCATAGGTCGTCTTTGCGTCATCGATGCCGTGACTGGCGAGCACAGACCCGGTATCATTGTCGATAAACAGGTAGTCTCCGTTCGGAGTAATCTCCCCATACACCCAGCGCTCGGTAGACCCCACCGTGAGGATTGACTCCCTGGCCTCAGGTAACTCCCGTCCCGTCAAGAAGTGCCCGATGATTCCGGGAAGATCTCTGTGTGAAAGATGCTCGGAAATGCGCGACGGGGTGACACCCTGACCTGAGATAAGCAACGGCACGCGGTAGTTCTCGACATTTGCGGAGTCGGCCCGATCGCCGTGGTCCGACACCACTACCAGGAGCGTTCTGTCGGCCAGGCCCGCCTCTTCCAAACCTT
>JAUWTT010000165.1 GCA_030614585.1 Acidobacteriota bacterium | reverse complement strand
TATGCTTTCAACCTGGCCTGGCTGCAGGAAGCGCCGGCCGCCGGCTTACCTTGGCCGAGGGCTAAGGAACTGGCAGCACGTTCCGAACTAACGGTAAATCTGCCGAATTCAGGTCTTCCCAGCCAAACGGCCCCTCCTTGGAACTTCCTCGGGCCAAAAGCCAAGGAGAGCCGGGTGGCTCGCAGGACTCGGCATAAAGGCCTATGGATCGGTTCGGAGTCCGGCACGTTGGGACGATGGTCAAATGAGAAAATAGTCGGTCTGAATGGCGAGAATCTCTCCCGCGGCGTCACCGTCGAAATAGCAGCGCAGGTGTTGAGTAGTTCGGGAAGCCGTGGACTCGACCTGGAGCTCTTTGTCAGGGGTGGCACCCTTACCGTCAACCACTATCTCCTCACGATCACAACCTCCGGCATCTACTACTGGTATGACGGGAGGTTTCTGAAATGCAGGGGAGGCCTCGACAACTCCAGCGCAACTCATTTGTACCGGATTGCTGTACGCGACGACACGGCGGTCCAAATCTATCGGGATGGGAAACTACTTTCCGTCCGGCCCATGGATCTCGACATCGATTGGAGGGCCCCCGCCCGCGGATCCTACCTGCTGTGGGGTATAGGAGACCGCCGGACGGCAGCAGTAATCAGGAATGTTGCCTACGATGTCACGGGCGCATATCAGTGAGTACGCGGCACGGACGCGGCGTTACGAAAGGAATCTGCTGCGCTGGAGAGGCCCTTAATCGGATACTCCTTGGAGGGTACGAGAGCAGTCTTCATAATGCCGTCTATCCTGCTTACGATTGCGGGCTGATCCGCCGCTAGGTTCGTGGTTTCTCCCGGATCCGTTTCCAGGTCGTAGAGTTCGAGAGGAGATCCCACTCCGACCCTGACCCCTTTCCAGTTACCCCATCGAACTGCCTGTTTGTAAGTCCTGCGTACGTGACCATAATCCCAGTACAGATACTCATGATCCTGCTGCGGTTTCCCAAGCAGGACCGGGAGCATCGAAATGCCGTCGGTGTGGGGAGGGATCGGCAATCCTGTCAGCTCCGCAAAAGTAGGCATCATGTCCCAGAAAGCCAGAACCTGGTCACTGACCTGTCCAGCAGGTATCTTCCCTGGCCATCGGGCAATGAAGGGGACGCGGATTCCCCCTTCGTAGACGTCACGCTTGACGCCTCGCAGGGGTCCATTGCTGTCGAAGAACTCCACTGAGTGAACGGTAGAACCGTTGTACGGACCATTGTCGCTGGTGAAGAACACCACCGTGTTTGAATCAATTCCAAGATCTTTGATCTTCTGCATGATTCGTCCGACATCTCGATCCATTCGGGTGATCATTGCCGCGTAGTTCTTACTGGCCTGAGGCCAGCCCTTATCTGTGTATGGTTTATCACTGGGCACAATGAAATGGTCGGGCGAGTTTCTTGGATAGTCCGAAAAGTGGGGGATTGTATAAGAGAGGTAGAGGAAAAACGGTTTTTCCCACTGCTTTTCTATAAACGCCAAGGCTTTTTCAGTAAACAGATCGTGAGTGTACATTGACTTCTGTCCACCCCGGTTCCCCTGAACTCTACCCACGTCCTTGACCATGACCACATCGTCCAAAAGCACGACCTGGTCGTTTTCCCAGAGGTAGTCCGGGTAGTAGAAGTGGGCCTGATCCTGGTTGAGGTGACCGTAATAGTAGTCAAACCCCTGATACAGAGGGATGCCCCAGGAACCTGGATTTCCGAGCGACCACTTACCCACCCCACCGGTCTTGTATCCAGCTTGCTTAAGGAGTTCGGCCAGGGTGAAGTCGTCAGGCTGCAGCCAAACGTTATGGGGGATGTTATCCCGGATGCGGCAGTGACCGCCGTGCATCCCCGTCATGAGGCTGCAGCGGGAGGGTGCACAGACCGTTGCACCTGCATAGGCTTGGGTGAAGCGCATCCCTTCTTCGGCCAGGCGATCGATATTGGGCGTCCGAATCCGTTGCTGGCCATAGTACCCCAGGTCCCCATAGCCCAGATCGTCTGCCATGATGAACACAATGCTGGGCCTAGACGGCGGGGCCTTTCCCATCAGCGGACACCCTGCGAAAAAAGCCAACGGCGTCAGATTCAGCAAGAAAACAGGCAGCCCGGCTCGGTAGTAGCTCATCTTTATCTCCTCTCGTGCGCAAGGCGTCCTATTACGAGGAACAGTCGTTGGTTCACCCTTTGATCACTCATGTCTGGCAACCTCCCGAAAACCGTCTATTCCGGAAAGAAGCATCGATTCCAAAACTCAGTCTCAAAGCTACACCAGCAACTATCGTACCTCGTCATAATCTGAGAGTACATCCTTGATAATACCCAGAAGCCTCGGCTAAGCTTCAACCGCTTCGGTTGCGGCCGGATCTCACCAAATCCGGGGTCATTTCCTTATCAACCACACATCACTAATAGGGTTCTCGAATCCCCGTGCCCTCTCACCCGCGATCTCGTACCAGGGCCCGGTGAGCGGTACAGGAAAGTGGTAGGATAAGCCCCACAGGGCCCCCTTTAGATCGCCGGTTTGAAGCCGGTAGAGTGCAGCGGGATATGAAGCTTGGAAGAAATAGAGTGGGAAAATGAAGTCTGTAATAGGTTTCCGAATCGAAGCAGCGCAAGACCTGATACCATCGCCCCAGACAGCTCGAAGAACTGCTCCAGCCTGAACTGGATCGATCAGGCGGCGAATCTCACATGGCGAAGCCTGAGGAATTGTGCAGATGACTCTTGAACCGCAGCCGGTACAGTTAATCAGCTATATCGCACTGTCCGCGCCCGCCACCCGAAGACCGGCTGTAGGGAACGAACCTTTTCTTCGCCCGGAGATCGGCTTCACTCCCAAATGGTTCCACACTCATGTGGAGGTGAATCTGGGAAAACGCTGGCACACCGATCCGGCTTATCGACGGGACACGGTCATCACGATGGCAAAGGAAATCCGGACCCGGTTTGGTGATCAGAGAATTGGGGCTTTACAAGATCCAGACCACCCTCAGGACCTTCTCACAGGGACCTTCGGCACGTCATTTGTGGCAGGCATTTACGGGATCCCCTGCGTCTATCAATGCGATAACTGGCCCTGGAGCGAACACCAGTACATCAGTGAAGAGGAGGCTGATAACCTGGAGTCCCCGGATCTGGATAACAACTCCTGGTTTGCAGAGCTCATGGATCAGCTGGATTGGATCGCCGGAGAAAATGGCCGCATCGAGGGGTATGTCAACTGGCAGGGCGTCTTGAACAACGCTTACCGGTTACGTGGTCAGTCACTCTTCATAGATATGTTGACGGCTCCCGAGAGAAGCAGGCGGATATTCGACTGCGTGACCTGTACTATGGTCGAAGCTGCTCGCCGTGTCTACGAAAGGCAGCGGCGATCGGGTGTAGAGCGACACCTCTTTACGGTCAGCAACTGCCTCGTCAACATGGTATCGCCGGACCAATACCGGGAATTTCTCCTGCCGTGTGACCAGTGGATTGCTGAGAGCTTTGGGTCGATCGGGGTTCACAACTGTGCTTGGAACGCCAATCCCTACATGAATGAATACGCCAAGATTGCTGATCTCAGCTACATCGACATGGGTATCGAATCTGACCTTTCCCGTGCTCGAGAGGCTTTTCAGACGGCCCGGCGAGCTTTGATGTACACCCCAATAAACGTGGCCGAAAGGAGTTCTGAGCAGATTCGTTCCGACTTCGAAAAGATCGCCGCAGAATACGGTCCCTGTGACATCGTTTTCGCCGATATCGAGGCCGGCACGCCCGATGAAAGAGTTCTCGAACTCATCCGGTTTTGTGATGAGATTTCCCAGCAGGTTGATCAGTAGTCAAGACCTGCTGGGGTGGGTTCCTGAGGGATTCATATTTAACACCCTGTTCTTCTTGATATGCCCTTGGTGTTCCATCTTGGAGCCAATCCAAAAAACTGTTGCCTGATTCCAAATAGATGACCCCTAATTCACTAGGAACGAGTCGCCCAACCGCGTTCTGTTTCTTTAGAATCCCTGGTAAGAGGGGAAGACCATCTTGAAGGAGGTCAGGGGGTATAGAGCGAATGTTAGATACGTTGAAATCGGTTCAGGAATGGCTTTCAGCCAAACTTAAGTCTAATGAAACCGGTGTTACGATTGTCGAGTACGCGATCATGCTGGTTATTGTCGCGGTAGTCGTTATTATTGCAAATCCGGCCATCCAAACAGCTCTCTCGACACTTTTCTCAGGGATTTCCTCGTTCTTGCAGGCAGGTGCTTCCGGCCTTAGTTAGGGTTGGGTTGCATCTCCTGAGAGCTAACGACGGTGGAGGGTGGCATCTGCCCTGCTTGCCGCCTCCTTCACCCCACCAGACTGTAAGTCACTTCAGCACCATCTGTCTGGCCCCATGGGGTGCTACGTCTGTCCGGAAACTCCCTCCTGAAGACCCAGGTCTTCGTCTGTCCAAGAATCGACAATTCTGCTTGGCCTGGCCTGGCCGGAAGAAGACTCATTGATTCTGGAGAGACTCCCCAGCGGTTACTCCTTTCGCACTTTCTCCGAAGGAAACCTCACGATCTCCGCGCTCGTGATTCAACTCACAGCACTTTCAGTTTGCTCCAGCTATTCTGCAAAGCATGTTGCAGTTTTCTGCGGAGGAATCAATTCCAGATTTGGGAGGAAAGTAGTATGTGGGAACCAGAGAGTAATTCAGAATCGAACAACGTGAGCACGGGAATGGACGTCGCCAGACAACCCCAGTCTCAGAAGAAGACAGGGACTCTAATCGGGTCCAAAGTCAAGGTGAAGGGCGAACTCACCGGCGAAGGTGAGCTGACCATCCAGGGGCAGGTTGAAGGAACTATCAGCTTCTCCGACGGCAAAGTTGTGGTTGACCAGGGAGGCAAGGTTAAAGCCGATGTCGAAGCCAGAGTCGTTCAGATCCAGGGTGAGTTGACTGGCACTGTCTCTTGCACAGAATTGATCGCCCTGAAGGCGACAGCGGATGCAAAAGGGACACTGCAAGCACCCAGAATCGTATTAGAGGACGGCTGTAAGTTCTCGGGTGACCTCGACACCGAGTCTACCCAGACCTCATCGCAATCATCGTCCAAGCGAGACAATCAGAAAGATTCCAAGGGAAAGGATCGAAAGGACGACTTCGCTTCAAGAATCGCGTCCTAAAGAAATGGTCTCGGGGTCTCGGGATCCGAAGGTCTCGAGGTCTTTGTCTCGTGGTCTCGAGACCACGATCCTCAAACCTTAGAATCCAGCACCTAGAAGTCTGCTTTTCGTTTCAGTTCAGCTTTACCTGAGTTTCCAATCACGGCTGCGCTCGCTCAAGGTCCGAGTCGCTATCACTTGACGATGGAATAGCCGACCATGAGCATGTTGACGCTAGACATCGCTCTGTCACCAGCCACTGTTTCCGCCTACGTCTCTTGCAGCATTACTGACGAAACACAACTTTGACTGCTTGTTCCTTTGAGAGGCTTGCTCACAATCATCCCAAACCTTATTGCCGAATCTTTAGATTTGGGGCAGAGTAAGAGTGAGGGCCGAGCAGCTAGGCAAAGCGGACATTTCCGGCCGGCATGATTCGGGCCGAAAGGAGAGGGAGATGTTTGGAATCTTGCCTAATTCTCCAAACCAGAAGTTAAGGTGGTGCTCACTGTTGATCTCAGCAGGTCTACTGATCTGCTCTTTCGCCGAATCCACAAGCGGGCAGCAGAAGACTCCTCTTGATGACCTGCCTCCCAACATCCGAATCCTCACCCACTTTGGCGAACGAGCAGTCTGGTCTCCAGACGGAACGGGAATCGCGTTTGTCCATCGAACCCTGGGAGACGCGTTCGAAGTCGAGGTCACATCGGGAGAGATTCGCTGCCTGACCTGCGACTTCACCCATCCGGGCTTATTCCGCGTCCATTACCTCCCGAGCGGCGACTATGTCCTGGTCGGGCCTCCGGAGGTGAACGATTCTGAGAACGCACGCTGGAACGAATCGGAACTCTGGGTGTTGAAGAAGGATCTTTCTGCTCCCCCGATTCGACTTCAACAGAAGCTCAACGAGGGAATTGCGGCTTCAAGAGTAGCTCCGCTCATTGCATGGTCAGAGAGTTCCAATCAGTATCCGGACAAGATTCCCGAGGGTGTTTCCCGATTGATGGTGGCCACAGTGGAGATCGATGAAGACCTCGCGCAACTTGTTGAAAAGCGCATGGTCCACGAGGCCAAGTGGCCCGAGTGCTGGCTCGAGGCCCAGGACTTTCGGTTCAATGACTCAGAGCTGATCTTCTCTTGCTACCAGCCAGAAAATGAATCGGAAGTTATGGGTGTCAACCTAAAGAACGGAAAAGTCATCAACTACACCAAATCTCCCGAGGTCTACGATGAACCTGAGGGGGTCTTCCCAGACGGCGAATACACGACAGTCGAATGTGACCTTCAGAATGACAAAGGCGACCACTTCATCGACATCTGGAAACTGAAGTTGGATGGCACAGGAGAGAGTTACACACGCCTGACCTTCTTCAGTGACCACGATGGCTTTAAGGCCTCGAACCCCACCATCAGTCCCGACGGCAAACATATGGCCTTCCAGATAGCACGAAGCCAAGATGAGGCTGGGGTCGGCTATGGAATTCTACTGTTCGAGTTCACGGAGTGACTCGAACACTTGCGACATTGAGAACCAGACGGACCCTCAAATTGACGCTCACCGTGAGAGGGAATAACATGCAGTTCATCTTGCAAAAGCGTACTTTTTTACTCACTTTAGCGTTTCTTTCTCTCTCGATCGTTCCAATGTTCGCAACGGAATGGAGGGCAGGATCGTCCAAGGTACAAATCACTCCTGATGGTCCGCTCTGGATGGCGGGTTATGCTGCGCGAAAGCAGCCGTCACAGGGTGTCTCACAGAACCTTTTCGCCAAAGCTCTTGTTCTTGAGGACGAAACCGGGCACATGGCGGTACTTGTCACCATGGATGTATTAGGGTTTCCCGCCGAATTCATTGAGCGAATTGCGAAACGCATTTCAAAGAGCACAGGGTTGGATAGAAGCCAGGTGCTTTTCAACGCCAGCCACACTCATGCCGGCCCAGTCATCGGGAACACCTTACGCATTGCATACGAAATGACCGATGCGCAGTGGAAAGACGTGGTTGAGTTCACTCGCAGTTTGGAAGACAAAGTGGTCACTCTTGTCCAGAATGCGATGCAGGAGCTGCAGCCCGTCCGGGTTAACTACGGCGAAACCGAAGCATCGTTCGCCATTAACCGCCGTGTGCAGACCAGTGAGGGTTCCGTTGTTGGAGGGGCCAACCGTTCCGGCCCGGTAGATCACCGGGTTCCCTTTCTTTCCGTAGATAATGAGGCGGGCCAGCTGCTCGCAGTTATATTCGGCTATTCCTGCCACTGCACAACTCTTCGCGGAGACAACTATTTGTTCCACGGTGACTATGCCGGTGTCGCCCAGGCGTGGTTGGAGGAGCGTTATTCGGGTGCGACAGCACTTTTTGTGACCGGCACTGCTGGGGACGCGAATCCATACCCAAGAGGAACCGTTCGATTGGTGGAAGAACACGGAACCGAATTGGCAGAAGCTGTGGATCGAGCTCTTACGGGTCCGTTGAAACCGGTTACGGGTCGACTTATGACTGCTTTTGAGACGGTACCAGTCGAGTTTCAGCCTCCACCGGACAGGAGCGAATGGAAAACTCGACTGGAAGAGTCCGATCCGTACCGCCGGAAGCACGCTGAGCTTTTCTTGGGTTTGCTTGAAGAAAAGGGCAGCATCCCGGTTGAATACCCGTACCCCATTCAGCTCTGGGGTTTCGGTGAAGATCTTCTTCTTGTGGGTTTGGCAGGTGAGGTAGTGGTGGACTACGGAATCCGCCTAAGAAGAGAATTTCCCGAACGAAAACTATGGGTAGCCGGTTACAGCAACGATGTATTCGCCTATATTCCGTCAGCTCGAATTTTGGAGGAAGGCGGCTACGAAGCGGAAGGTGCAATGATCTACTACGGCCAGCCCGGTCCCTTTGACCCTTCAG
>JAUWTT010000001.1 GCA_030614585.1 Acidobacteriota bacterium | reverse complement strand
TGGTTGACCTGTACCCGGAGATGTTTGAGGTTGTAGCTCTGGCCGCGAACAGGAACACAGATTTGCTTTTCGAACAAGCGGCCAAGTATCGTCCAACACTGGTTGCACTCCATGACGAGGATGCTGCAAAAACACTGAGTCGACAGCTTCCGGGAACTCGGGTCGCATCAGGTGCCGAGGGTTTGGTGGAAGTCTCCTGCCACGCTGAAGCCACCGTAGTTCTTTCTTCTATTATGGGTGCTGCCGGGCTTCTTCCAACCTACCACGCGATCAAAGAGGGCAAGAAGATCGCACTGGCAAACAAGGAAACCCTCGTGATGGCCGGCGAGCTGCTAGTCAACCTGGCTCGTCGACAGAACTCTCAATTACTGCCCGTCGATAGTGAACACAGCGCGCTCCACCAGTGCCTGAGAGGCGCAGAATCTTCCGAAGTCCGTCGTCTCCTCCTCACCGCCTCAGGTGGTCCGTTTGTAAACTGGACTCGCGACTCGATGGCCGAAATAACTGTCGAACAGGCGCTGGATCATCCTACGTGGGAAATGGGGCCTAAGATCACGATCGACTCCGCCACCCTTATGAACAAAGGCCTTGAAGTGATTGAAGCCCATCACTTCTTTGGCTTCTCACCGGACCAGATCTCGGTCGCCATCCACCCACAGTCGGTAATCCACTCAATCGTCGAGTTCATAGATGGAACGATGCTGGCGCAAATGAGTATTACCGACATGAGAACCTCTCTGCTCTACGCGTTTGCGTATCCCGAACGATGGAAGTCCCGTCTCCCTGAACTGAATCTGTTTTCACTTCCAGAACTCAGTTTTGAAGGCCCCGATACAGCCCGCTTCCCCTGTCTGGACCTTGCCTATCAGGCACTCCGGGCTGGTGGTTCGTGTCCGGCCGCCTTGAACGCAGCAAATGAGGTGGCCGTAGGACTCTTCCTGGAAGGCCAGATGCCTTTTCTCAGGATTCCCGAGTTGATCGACGAAACCCTGGAAGCTCACCAGCGCATTGAAGTGGAGAGCCTCGAAGCCGTGCTCGAAGTAGACAGGTGCACACGTGAGGAGGCGCTGAGGCTGGCGAGACAAAGCGGTTGGGTTCAGGTCTGAACAAGTCTCGGGTCTCGGAGTCTCGATAGCTCGGGGTCGCGTAGGATCTTTCGGCGTCGTCCTCAATGATCCGAGCGCCTGCAGCAACGGCACACCCAGAGTTCTCGTGTACCATTGAAACGGAACTCGTTTTCCAACGTCTGTTGTAAGGTAGAATAGTACTCTCAAAAACGAAAGGAAGCTCACCGTTGGAGATACTTAATTCCCTGAGTTGGACAGTAGCCTGGTTCGTGATCGTGCTCGGAATCATGATTTTCGTGCATGAGCTGGGGCACCACTTGATGGCAAAGTTCCTGAAGATCGGGGTCGATGTGTTCTCACTCGGTTTTGGCCCCCGACTGGCTGGATTCAAGAGCGGCGGCACGGACTACCGAATCAGCCTTCTGCCGTTAGGCGGGTACGTCAAGATGGCAGGTGAACACTACGATGACGAACTGACCGGAAGTCCTGATGAGTTCCTCTCACGTCCCAAATCCCACCGGCTTGCCGTTGCAATAGCTGGGCCGGCGATGAACATTGGACTGGCAATTCTCTTGCTGACGGGGAACTTCATTGTGGGTGTCCAGATCCCTGCTTACCTGAGCGAACCCGCGATTGTAGGATACGTGGTGCAGGACTCCCCAGCCCAAGAGTTTGATCTGAGAGAAGGAGATCACATCGTATCGGTTGCAGGTGATCCAACACCCACCTGGGAAGACCTCACACTCAGTGTCATGACCAGCCCGGGGCAACTGGTTGAGGTTGAACTGATCAGGGCCGGTGCGCCGATTCAGAAAATGGTTCGAATCGATGAAAACCCCTCAACAGGAACCGGCTTTCTTGGGGTGTTTTCAAAGGTGGACAACGTAATTTCTGCTGTACAACCTGGACCCGCAGAGGACGGAGGATTACAGGCAGGGGACACCGTTGTCCAGGTCGCGGATAGCGAAACAACGGCTCAACGACTTCCGGCGATCCTTGATCTTATTGCAGGCAGCGAAGGTGAGCCCCTGGAATTCACCGTTCGTCGCGACGATACCAGTTTCACGACGATGATAGTACCCGTCGAAGTCGATGGCCACCCCAGGGTGGGGATAATGATCGGAGAGGTGCCTTCTTTTGGCACTAAGCTGGAGCGGTATGGACCACTCGAAGCGCTGTCAAAATCGATCCAGCGCTGCTATCAGTTGACCCTTATGACTGTTCAGATAGTCGGAAAGCTCCTGACCGGCAAGACGTCTCTGAAAGTGATGTCGGGGCCAATCGAGATCGCCCGGTACTCAGGACAAGCAGCAGCTCAGGGGGCACAGGCTCTGACCAGCTTCATTGCTTTCATTTCGCTCCAACTGGGGATTTTCAACCTCTTTCCCATCCCCATTCTCGATGGCGGGATGATCACTCTCATCCTGATCGAATCAATATTGAGAAAGGACCTGAGCCTGAAGGTGAAAGAGCGGATCTTTCAGGTTGGGTTTATCTTTCTCATTCTGCTGATGGGTGTAGTCATCATCAACGATATTTCGAAGAATATCTAATCCGAATTTGCTGCCGAGTATAGTGTCAGAAGCGCATGCCGTGTTGGCAACTTCTTTTGCATCCGCCTTCGCTCTTGGAACTGTGGAGGTCTGGGGTCTGGGAACTGGCGACTGGGGATCAAACCACTAAATCACTAAGACACAAGAAGATCCTACTAGTGAATTCGTGCTTTAGTGATTGATCCTGTTTCCCTCCACTCGTCGTTCGTCGTTCTTCCCTCACTGCCCGGCGTAACTCAATACGCTCACCACAATGTAAGTTCCGAGAAGGACAACGCCGAACGGCCTCTTGAGCCGGTCTCCAGACAGCCAGATTCCAACTCTGAAGACCACAAGGACGAGAAGCATGGAAGGAAAATAGAGGGAGAAAAAGTGAGAGGGCGCCTGGAGACCTCCCTGCGTCACCGCTGCGGCGGCACCTGCCACAAAAAGAACGTTGAGAATATCGGCACCCACAACATTTCCGACAGCCAGTTCACCATGTCCCTGATACGCAGCAGTCACGGCAGTCACAAGCTCAGGAAGTGACGTTCCAAACGCGACAAGGGTCGCTGCAATGATGCTGTCCGGAACCTGCAGCCGCGTGGCCGCCTCCGAAACGGCGGGAATGAGTACCCAGGATGAACCAACCACCAGCACCACTGCGCCAACCAGCTTCACAAACATGAGCGGAATTGAGGTCCCTGCCGCGTCTTCTGGTGGCTCAATCGCCGACGGCACCTCTGCGCTTGAGTCATCCTGTGTTTTTGCCCAACGGACTGATTGGAGCAGGTACCCGACAAGTAGAACCAGGAATGCAAAGCCGACCCACCTCGGCATGCGCCCCCCGTCGATAAACACCATCCCAAGGTTTCCCCACGGCAAGCAAGCGAGCACCAGCAAGATACCACTGCCGAACTGGATCCAGCCCTGGCGGTTCACGATCTTGCGGTCCAGTGGAAGGGGGGAGATCAAGCAGGCAAGTCCCAGGATCAGCCCGGTATCACATATGATCGAGCCTACGGCATTGCCCAGCGCAAGTCCCGGCCTCCCCTGAAACGCAGCGAGGACCGAAACCACTGCTTCGGGAGTCGTAGTACCGAGACTGACAACCGTAGCCCCTATGATGACTTTGGGGATGCCCGACCGCTTCGAGAGTGTAACCGCTTCATCAACGAGCCAGCCCGCTCCCTTTGCCAAGACAACCAGACACAAGGCGATTAGTCCGGCCAAAAAGGGCCAAGACAACGCAACAACGATTTCAGCTAGCCATTCCTCCATGATTCGCTAATCGAAGTGCCCCAAGCCGAAGCCAAACCATCGCCCAACTCGGTGCCGAAGTTACTCAGGAAAGCGACCAGGAAGAGTAAAACTTAGCAGCAAGATGGTCAACCACTGCGACAGGGACCGCCAAACCGATGATCGGAATCCCGAGTGCAATTGCTAAAAACGGCACTACGCCTTCCCCAAAGGCTTACAGGATTCCTCTCTCAAAAAGAAGGCCGAGTTCTGATAAACAGCACCCGGCCAACAAGGGTATATCCGTGTTGAGAAAATGAGAAGCGAACTCGGCCTTAACCCAGTTTCCAGTTCGCCCGACTCAGCAGCCTGATTGAAAAGCCAAAGAGACTCAAGCAACCCGGCCGGCAAAACAGGAGAACCAATCAGCGAGGCCGCCGGTCTGGACTCCCTAGCTGGAAAAGCTTGAGAGTGCCTCCGCTTCGTCGGTGTACGAATCAAATACGGTCAAAAGCTTGGTGATGGCAAGCAGTTCACGCAACTTCTTGGTGAGATGAAGCAGCTTCAACTGGCCATCCTGGTTTGTGACGGTCGTAAATGAGCTCACCATCTCACCGATGCCTGAACTGTCGACATAACTCACGTCTTCCATGTTCAGTAGAATCTTCTTCCTGCCGGCCTGAAGAAGGTCCCGAACCGTATTACGGATCTCGGCACTCCCCTCTCCAATCGTGATCTTACCGTGGATGTCGAGAATCGTGACACCATCAGCTGTCCGAGTATCAATTGTCATCGTCTTTTCCCCGCTTCTCCTGTGATCTAACCTTTTCCATTACTATTTCATGCCCTCCTTCCGGAGCGACTCTGAAATCAACATTATCCATGAACGACCGTACAAAGAAGATACCTCTACCGCCCGGTCTTAACAAGTTCTCCGGATCAAGTGGATCGGGAATGTCCAAACCTTCGATTCCCTTTCCCTGATCCCTGACAATAATCTCCAACCGATCTTCGCAGATTCTGAAAACTAGCACAACCTTCTTCTTGGCGTCTTCCTGGTTTCCATGCAAGATTGCGTTGGTCACTGCCTCGCGAACCGCCAGACCGATCCAATACTGGGAATCTGTGTCAAACCCGGCCAACGCAGAAACCCCATCTGAGACCCCTTGTACCAAATCCAGGTAGCCAATCTCGCTGCCAAAACTGAATTCTAAATCTCTACTTACGGCTGCGCTCACCGTTCAGTCAATTCCATCCCTTCGGTTGCCGAGTGATTTCGAGTGAGAAACCCGTTCCCGTTCCTTGCAGCTTTAGCCAAATAGCACTCTCAAGAAAGACTTGGAATCTTAATCATTCCAGGGAAAGTTTGTCAACGTTGCCTGCCCCGAGACATTTGCGCTGTAGAGAAAGAGGAAGCCGGTTAAGCGGATGCCAGATACCGGATACCAGATGCCAGATGCCAAATCGTAAATCGCAAATCGAAAATCCCAGATGCCGGATACCGGCGAGGTTGGGCGGAGGGAAACAGGATCAACCACTAAAGCACGAAATCACTAGCAAGATCTTCTTGTGTCTTAGTGATTGAGTGGTTTGATCCCAGTTCCCAGTTCCCAGTTCCTAGCTCCCAGTTCCCAGCTCCCAGTCTTCGGCAGAGTTCGCGACTTCTGTTAACATGGTTCAAGAGTTGACTCACACAATGTCTCGGCGCTCTCGCTACCTAAGAAATTTCGCGCTGATCCTTCTCGGGATTCTGGCTCTACTTGCGTCTGTTTCCTGGCTTTGGCTCGAGAGTGACTCGTTCGACCGCTGGCTCAAAACCCGCATCGTCACTGCGCTTGAAGAACGCTTTCCGGTGTCCGCAACGATCGATCGGGCACACCTGGAAGTTCTGGGTGGGACAGTCGAGATCGAGAACTTCAGACTGCGAAGCAGAATCCATAGCGTCGATATCCCAGCAATCGAAATAGCCAAAGCCCGGCTGAACTTCTCCCTGTTTCGAATCCTCTCACAGGGTCTGCACCTGGATGAACTATTCGTTTCGCAACCCAAGGTCCATATCGCCGAGGACCCAAACGGGAGGCTGAACATTGAAAATATCTTCCTGCGGCCTGATTCTGCGCCTTCTGAAGACACTCCTGGCCGTTCCGGCTTGCCCTGGACAGTCCAGATTGGCAGCGTTCAGGTCAAGAACGGGATGCTGTCCTACGAGAACGAGCGGATAGTCTTTGATTCTCAGGACGGGGTTCTCACCTTTTCACTACAGCGAAAACCCGGGAGTCAAGCTTACGCCGGTGACCTCAATCTGTCGGGCTTCGAATCAAGTGTCGATCACTTCACGCTTCCCGTCTCAGAGGTGCGAACCCGCTTTACCCTGACCGAGAATCAAATTGAATTCCATCTCCTGGAACTCAACGGGCCCGCAGTGGACGCCCAATTGGCAGGCACTGTCGAGGATTTGGAGGCTCCGAGGTATAACCTCGACCTGGACCTGGAAGTTAACCTGGCAGATCTGGAGATCTTTCACGTCGCAGACCAGGTTGAGCAGGGGCGCGTTCAGATCACCGGACACCTCGATGGTTTACTGGCAGAGCCAGTTCTGTCTGGAACGGTTATCTCTCCCCTGGTCCAAGTCAGAGAACTTCCCTTCCAAGACCTGGATGGGGAGTTCTCCCTGGATAGGATGGGGATTTCTCTGCCACGGTTCACGTTTGATCTCTTTGACGGATCCGGCAGTGCCAAAGGACAAGGGTATTGGAACCGAGATCGATCCTCTGAATTCCGAGTGCAGGTCGCTCGAGTCGATCTCTCCTCACTGTTGTCGTATGCAAATCTGGAGAACGTGATGCTGGCCGGCTCTTCGGACACAACATTAACGGTAGTGTGGCCCGGAATGTCGCTTAATGAAATTGAAATCAGCGGCGGTTTCAAATACCGCGGAGCCGGCGGCGAGCAGGGTCTTTCTGAAAGCATGCCGTTCAGATCCCCGTTACCTTTCGAAGGATCTGGGGAAGTCACTTACAGCAATGGCTCGCTGGAACTAAGTAACGGGCACCTGACAACCGAAATAACCGACATCGACTTTTCTGCCTCGATCGCAAACACAGGGACTCGAGAATTTTCCGCTACGATCACCTCACAGAGTGCCCAAGAGTTACTCGATGTTGGCACAAGTCTAGGATTACCCTGGGAAGAGTTCCGCCAACGTTTTGACATCGATCCTTCGGGCCAGGTCCGGGCCAAAGTGGACGTTAAAAGTCCCTCAACGGGTACGACCACACTCGACGCTCAACTTCGGATCCAGAGAATCGAAATGGGTAGCCAATTGCTGGGATCGATTTCGGGACAATTTCACCTTGCAGACAACCAGATACGGATCGAATCGGTCGAGCTGACAAATCCTGAGTTCGAGCTGTCGGGATCGGCCTGGCTGGATCGATTATCCCCCGCAGAACGGTTTGGGATTCGAACCAGAGTTTCGAAGTTTCCGTCCGGAATACTGTTCGACGCCCTCCAAATCGACCCCTATTTCAGCGGTCTTGTGTCGGGGCAATTCTCAGTGGCTCGAAACGAAACGGACGACTACTCCGGTGATGGTAACATCAGACTCGAAAACATCGCAGTGCCCGGCCTTCCTGCTGGAACCATCGAAGGACTCTCCACTCGTCTTAGTATCCGGAACGGAACCCTCCACTTGAGCGACACAATCCTCTCTTCACCCGCTGGAGAACTCCATGGCTTCCTCGCTTACGCATTGGAGAGTGGGAGTTTCTCTACTCGCTTTGATGGAGAAGAACTCTCCCTTGGAGAGCTTCCCTTCCCAGAGTCACTTCCCAGCCAGGGAAGTCTTAACCTCTCGATTGTCGGAGGGGGAACTCTTGAAAACCCGGAAATCTCGGTGACAGCAAATTCCGAGGTGCTCCACATCGCTGAATACAGCTTGCAGGGTTTTCAACTGAGCTGTCTTCCCGAGGCTGGATTAAACAGGTTCAGCATCGGAGGAACCTTCCTGGACCAACCGTTTCAAGTATCCGGAACCGTTGAACCCACAACACCCTTCCCCTTCAAGGCTCAACTAGTTCTCAGGGATACGCCACTATCACCTTACCTGGTACTGTTGACGGAAACAGATGTATCAGGCGTTGAGGCTTTTCTCACGGGGTTGATCGAAGCAGAAGGGACGCTTAAGGAGTTCTCCAAGCTTCAACTCCGGGGCGATCTCCAAAGACTCAGGCTAATGCTGCGAGACTATGAGTTGACGACCGCTGAGTCGATTACCCTGACCTTGGCGGACGGGTCTATTCAAATTCCCTCTCTTCATTTCATAGGGGAAGGAACCGACTTAAGGGTACAAGGCCAAATCGACCTGAAGGAACAAGGCTCCGTTAACCTTAAACTGGTTGGGAACTCAAGCCTTCTTCTCCTGAATGCAGCCCTCGAGAAAGCATCGGTCGAAGGGCGACTTGACCTCGAAACCAACATATCCGGGCCGCTTGACTCTCCTCAGATCGTCGGAACTGCCACCCTCAGCCGTGCACGCTTCGTCCACAGTGATCTGCCCATCTCGTTCTGGAACATCCAGGGCAGTCTGAAATTCACGCCGGCTCAACTTTCTCTTGAACATCTAGTGGCAGATACGGAATTTGGACGAATCAATCTTGACGGAGGAGTATTCCTCGAGAGCTTTGTCCCTCAGCGATGGCAAATCAGCGCAGTGGGCACAGGTCTGCAGGTCGAGTATCCGGCAGACGTCATTTCGACGGTTGATATGAACCTGAGCCTCGTAAAAACCCTTGGCACTCAACTCATCTCGGGGACGATCTACTTAAGATCCAGCGAGTTCACGAAGAACATAACGCTAGCAGATCTGATTCTCCAACTCGCCCAACCTGCGTCTACCCGTCAAGGGCCATCTGGGCAAGAAGACATTGCGCTTGATATCTCGGTAACAGGGCATCGAAGCGTGCGGATCGATAACAACCTCGGAGACATAACCGCTAGTGCAAATCTCTCAATGATTGGAACCGTTGCGAATCCGGTAATACTGGGCAGCATTTCTATCGATGAAGGCGCCCTGTACCTTGAAGGAAACGATTTTGACATCAACCGGGGAACGATCTCGTTCAACGACCCTTACAAGACTTCTCCCTATTTCAACTTCGAGGCTGAAACCACGATCAGAGAGTACGAAATCACCGCAAGCGTTCGAGGGCCCATGGAACGCATTAGGGCTTCCTTCAACTCCGACCCTCCGTTATCCACTGCGGGGGTGGTCTCTCTCCTGGCTACAGGACAAACGCCGGAAGAGATTTTTGGGTCCGGGACGACAAGTCAGACTGAGTCAGGAACCTTAGCGCTCTACGGGGCCGGCGCTCTGCTGAGTAAGACTCTGGGAAAGGAGTTGGAGTCCCAGACCTCAAAACTTTTTGGACTTCAGCGTTTTTCGGTAGACCCTTTCATCGACAGCGGGAGGGACCGGGACCCGGGCGCAAGGATCACTCTGGGAGTGCAATTGAGCAAGAACGTGAATGTTACCTACGTCTCCAGCCTTGGAAAGGAACTCCTGGGACAGACGGTTGTCGTTCAGTATCGGCTAAGCAACTGGCTTACGCTGGTTGGAACCAGCGACAGTGAAGGCTCCTTGGCACTCGACATCAAATTCAAGAACCGGTTCTGAGGTGTCTGTGAGCGTAAGACATCAAGCGGTAGTAACAATCAACGAACCCTGCCTCAAACCACTTCGAGGTCGACTGCGGTACTGCAGCCTAAACCTGATTCTGGTTTATTTCCTTTGCTGCTCTCTCTGGAGTCTGGGTGGACCTTCCCTTGAGAAACATGACGGCCGACAGATCTCTCAGGTCGATATCACTGCAGACGGACCGATTACAAAAGTCTCCCACGAGGATCTTTCCAAGCTGATTTTGCTGCGAGAAGGAGAGGTTTTCACGACCAGCAAAGCCCGAGCAACCATATCTCTTCTCCACCAGACAGGGTTCTTTTTTGATGTCCAGATCAGTACCCACGCAGCTACCTCGGGAAAGGTGGCTGTCCAGATCAAGCTGATCCGTCTACACCTGGTGGGGAAAATCTCGTTCCGTGGCAAGCTTGGCCTTGGACAACAGGTTCTGCGTCGTGAACTGGCCCTCCGAGGAGGTGAAGCCTTTACCGCCCATACATTTGGCGAGACAACCAGAAGGCTGAACCAACTTTATCCCAAGCATGGTTTTTACCAAGCCATAATCCAGGCCTCGTCGCAGATAGACTCCGAGAAAGCGCGGGTGAACGTGACTTTTGAGATTAAGGTTGGGAAAAGGGCTCAAATTCGGTCGCTCACAATCGATGTGGAGGGACCAATTTCGCCCGGCGAACTCGCTTCTCAGATCAGTAGTCGTCGAGGTCACGACTATTCCGGAATTCAGTTTCAGGAAGATATCGGTAGATTGCAGACCTATCTGGCCCTCAAAGGCTTCTTCAGGCCTGCAATCGAGGGTGGAGGGGAGACAAACTACGACGAGAGAACCAATAGCGTTGCGCTTGAGCTCAGCGTGCGCTCAGGTGATCTGACGGAAGTTGTGTTCGAAGGGATTGAGCTTAGTTCCGAGGAACTCAAAGAACTGCCTGTTTACCGTTTTCGGAATACCGGTGAGCCGATCCTGATCAAGACCGCAAACCAACTCAAGCTCCTCCTTCAGAAACAGGGCTATCTCCTTGCCCAGGTTCAATCCGAAACTCTGCAGACGCCTTCCACAGAGCCACGCATAGTCTTCACTGTCTCTAAGGGCCCCCAATACAAAGTTGGCGAAGTTCTCATTGAAGGGAACACCTCGATCGACTCCAAATCGCTCCTGGCAAGAAGTGCTACAAAGAAGGCAGGGACCTTTGGCCGTGGCCTCCTAACAGACGAGACAATCGAACTGGACAAGGAGAGGCTTTTATCGGCCTACGCTCGGACCGGCTACCTCGATGCCGTCGTGACTCACAAGATCCGTGAAGAGGGGGACAACGTAACGCTGGTCTACCAAGTAACCGAGGGTCCTCGGTACATCGTCCGAAGCCTCTCTTTTGCCGGCAACCAAGAGGTCACAACTGAGCGACTTGAGCGGTTCCTGACAATGAAGGAAGACCAGACGTTTTCTCCCAGCGGTCTGGCGGAAGACAGGGCCTACTTGATCGGGTTGTATCAGGATCAGGGGTTCAGGGATGTCGAAGTGACGACAGAGTTGAGTTACGACGACAGAGGAACCGTGGATCTGATCTACTCGATTTCAGAAGGCTCTCGCTTCTTTGTGGATGATGTCGTCGTCGTCGGGACGGAGAAGACCAGACGCCAGACAGTTGACGAGCAGATCCTTGCCCGAAAAGATGAACCGCTGTCTCTCAGAAGAAACCTCCAGTCGGAAACCAATCTCTACGACCTGGGTGTCTTCAAATCGGTAAAGGTTGCAGAGATTCCCTCCTCCGTGGACCCTGCTTATCGAACAGTGCTCTTTACAGTGGATGAAAGCAGCAGATACTCAATCACCTACGGAGTCGGCTACAACTATAGTTATGGGCCCTCAGCATCCGAGGGGTTCAGAGGTACCTTCGGACTGACCAATAATAACTTCCTGGGCAGGGCCCACACACTCTCGTTCGGAACTCGTGTCAGCTCTCTACGGCAGCGCGCGAATGTTGCATTGACAATGCCCCGCTTCTTCAAGCTCAAGTTACCGACAGTCATATCAGTGACTGCATCCAACGAGAACCGGATTCAAACGGAAAACGGTGAGATTACTGTCAAGGGCAGGCCTTACGATTCCCTACGTTACTCAATTTCAACCCAATCAGAGAAAGTCTTGAGCCGAAGGGAATCCATGTTTTACCGTTACGAATTCGCAAGCGTCAGGAACTCGTTACCTGACGATCCCGACCTTCCCCCCCTCGAGTTCTATCGAGAGGAAGAGCGTCTGCGCCTTTCAAGCATCTCAGCTTCCTATGTGAATGAGTCGAGAGTTAATCCCCTGAATCCGACAGAAGGCTTCTTTCTAAGCGGGGACGCCAAACTTACCGCGAAGATTCTGGGCTCGGAGAGGCAGTTTATACGATTCCTGGGCCAAGGGAGATACTATCACCCACTCGGGGAAAACCTGATCTTCGCAAGTTCGCTCCGGCTCGGTATCATCCAGCCCTTTGGAAACACACTTGAAGTGGAAGAGATTCCAGATCCCAGGGAGGACGGTACTGATCCCGGCGAAGACAGGACTCCGGATCCCGTACCAATTTCTGAGCGATTCTTCGCCGGAGGGCCCACAACACTGAGGGGATTGCCTCTGGACCTGGCCGGACCACTGCTGATTGATCCGGAGACAGGTGAACCAGTTCTGGTCAACACGGGCGGCGGAAACCTCGCACCGGTCCCCCTGGGAGGTAACGTGTTAGGGGTCCTGAACCTTGAGCTGCGCTTTCCCCTCTTCTTTTTATTTGGAGGCAACTTCTTTTACGACGGAGGTAACGTCTTTGCCAGCCCGACAAGGATCGCCTTTTCAAAACTGAGTCATGACGTCGGCTTCGGACTGTCCATCAGGACACCGATAGGCCCGTTTCGAATCGATGCCGCTTACAATCCCAATCCGCCGGATGTTACAGGATTCTCAAAATGGAACTTTCACATAAACTTCGGACACCCCTTCTAATCCTGGTGTTCTTGAGTATTGTCTTTGCCCTTAAGGGACTCGCCGCTGAGGATTTCGGCCGCGTCGACCGCGTCGTGGCGGTTGTGAATCAGGACATCGTGACGTTCTCAGACCTTCAATGGTTGGTTGATTTTAGAGGCTTCCAGGTGCCCGGATCACCAGAGGAACAGCTTGCCCTGTTCCGAGAGGTCCTGGATCAACTGATCAATCAACGTTTGATCACTAGTGAGACCTCGAGAACGCCCTTCATCAGGGTGACGGATGAAGAGCTTAAGAACTTTCTCGGCTCTTATAAAACTCGGTTTCCAACAGAAGAAGCCTATCGCGAAGCTCTGGAGAAGATGAGGATGGAGGAGGCCGACCTGCTCAGGATCCTCCAAGCCCAGATTGCTGTGAACAAGTTCGTGCAACTGCGATTCGAGCCATTCGTTATTGTGTTGCCAAATGAAATTCAGGAGTACTACGACGGAGAGTTTGTCTCTGACCTTGCAGAAGCCAACCAAATCGCCCCACCCTTGGAAATGGTAGAAGAAACGGTCCGACAAATCCTGACGGTCAGAAAGACCAACATGCAGCTGGAACGGTGGATTCAGAATGCGAGAAACAGTGCACGCATTCACATCTTGCTTTCCCGTGAACCCATTGACAGTCCCAATATACCCTCGGAATTCCTTCCCGGATTCTCCTTTGGGAACTGGCACTTCGAGGAAGCAGCTACTGCTCGTCAGTAGGTAGGCAGGTGAACAGAGCACGAGTAAGGGGCCAATTAGTTCGAAGCAAACCAGAAAGGAGAAAAGAAGTGGCAGGCTATATGATCGTGAGGGTCGAAGTGACCGACTGGGAACAGTATCAGAAGTACATGGAGGTGACTCCGGAAATCGTCGCACAGTACGGAGGGCGATTCATCGTTCGAGGCGGCCGAACTGCAGCACTCGAGGGTCCTGAAGAACCCACAAGAGTTGTGGTTGTAGAGTTCCCATCGTTCGACCAGGCTGTGGAGTTTTACAATTCACCCGAATACACCGAGGCCAGAATGCTGCGTGAGGGAGCGGCCAACGCTCAGTTTCTTGCAGTGGAAGGTGTCGAGAGCTGAACCAGAATCTGCCGCCATGGCCATCCGATAGAGTCCATCGCTCTTCGAACCATTGCCTGGAAGGACTACCGGCTTTGAACGACAACCTGGTGTAAAACCGATTCCAACGTGCTTCCCCCTAATGGAACTCCTTCTTCGAGTCGATAACCAGGGTCACAGGACCTTCATTAACCAGGGACACGCTCATCATCGCCCGAAAGCGCCCCGTGGCTACACGCAAGCCCCTGGCCCGAAGTTCCTCCGCAAGTTTTTGATAAGTCTCGTCAGCTTCCGCAGGGGGAGCAGCCCGGGTAAAGCTAGGCCGATTGCCTTTTCGACAATCCCCATAAAGCGTGAACTGTGAAATCAGCAGGATCTCCGCCCCGACGTCGGCAACCGATAGATTCAGCTTCCCGTCAGAATCGTTGAAGATCCGCAGGCCGACCAACTTTCGCGTCATGAAAGCCAGATCATCAGGTCCATCTCCGGAACCGACCGCCAACAACACCACAAGTCCGTTTCCGATCGAACCCACAACCTCCCGATCGATTCTGACCTCCGCGCTGGAGACTCTCTGAACCACAGCTCTCATTCTGTTTCCTTCCGTGCTACTTCCCTTCTCATGCTAACCCGCCACAGGGACTCTACTGCACCGGGCCATCGTCGACCAGGCCGCCACTCCACCTCTCGCGAAGAATGCGTACAAACCGAGGTAACAGGATCAGGTCAAAAGTGTCATCCTTGCCCGGAAACTCTTTGAGAACCTTTTCCCTCAACTCCAGAACCATAGTTCGAGCCGAATCCAGATCAAGTTCAGGATCCTGATACAGAATCGCCCGCGTCAAATCCACCTGTAGCCGGAGCCATCGGATCCTGCAATCCTCCTCCTTGATTCTTTGCATCTCACCTTTGTCTAAACCATCCTTCCCCTCCCTTTTCACCTTTTTTTCACTTTTCTCTTGACTTTTCACCATTTCTTCACCATAATAGATGCAGCTATCATGCCATTAACAAAGAGACAGAATGAGATTTTTACATTCCTGCGTGAGTATTTGAAGGAGCGGGGGTACTCCCCCAGTCTGGATGAGATCGCAAAACATTTCGGAATTGCTTCGCTCAACGCAGTCTACAAACACTTGCGCGTGCTCGAAGACAAAGGCTTCATCAAGCGCTTGTCGAATCGGGCAAGATCGATCCAGGTCATCGACCAGGGAGTAACGGCCGAGCAAATGGTTCCGCTGCTCGGCGTGATTGCCGCCGGCCATCCAATTGAAGCTGTGGCGAATCCCGAGGAGATTCCGGTTCCGGAAAGTCTTCTCACCAGGGGCAGCAATTACGTGCTTCGCGTCGAAGGCGATTCCATGATCGAAGAGAATATTCGAGACGGTGACTTGATCATCGTGGAGCAGAGGGACTTCGCAACCGATGGCGAGACTGTCGTCGCTCTCATTGACGGCCAGGAAGCCACCCTGAAGAAGCTGTACCGCGAGGAAGGACGTGTCCGACTCCAACCGGCTAACCCAACTCTGTTTCCAATCTTCGTTGAGGAAGATCGTCTTCGAATTCAGGGGGTCGTAGTAGGCCTGATGAGGAAGTATTGAGAGTCAGAAAGGATACACCGATGCAATATCAGATTAGAGTCGCGGGAAAGATCTTTCAAGGTGCCGACCTGAAAGTGCTTCTAAGGAGAGCAGTTGAAGCAAAACGGAGCCAACTTCATGTCCGTCTTTCCCCTGTTCGCCTCGCCAGGCCCGGAGACGACAACTGTGTTTCAACTCAGCCTGCCCAGTTCTCCCTACACTCCTAAGCTATTGATAACAAGAGGTTTCAGTTAATGCACAATTGTTGTGCAAAGAGCAGGAAGTCGAGAACTGTCAACCATTTCTGAGCAGCATCATTTACTTTTCCACGGGCTTTTCCACAAGTCCGGTGGAAGGACGGTCGGATGGCCGACAACACTGGGTCTTGAGGGTGGATAGGCTTGGGGCTTCGGTCTTGGCGTGAGATAAATTCCTTGCACGCAAAGGTCGCAAAGAGACGAATGGGGAATATGGTTGGGAAGGGCTTTCGATTACGAGCACGAGCATGAATAAAGATACCAACCCTCAAGACCCGATTCCCAGTTCGTCGTTCGTCGTTCGCACTTCCACAAGCCCCCAGCTCCCATTACATTCGAGAGGGCTTTTCTTCACTTTCCTTCTTTTGGGTCAGATCAACGGTAAGCACTTGCTTCGATCCTCTCCGGATCAGTTCCAGCTTCTGTTCACAGTCGCAAAGATGCTTCTTCAATCCACCGACCTCTTTGACTGCATTACCGTCAATCGATGTGATCACATCACCTGCCTGGAGACCGGCTTCTTCCGCCGGCGTCTCCTTTAGGACTTCGAGAACCAACACACCTTCTTGTCCCGGGATTCCCAGGAACTCTGCCATTTGTCCCGTCAAGGCCGTGGCGTTGATTCCCAGGCGCGGGCCTTTTTGGTGGACCGTGCTGTAGAAGTAACGATGGTTGGGAAGAACCTCCACATCGAAGTCAAGGTCCGGGATTCTGATCACACGACCCTCGAGGCCGGGTGGCCGGCCCTTTCGACCCAGCATCTTTTTCGGGTGGCCAATTTCTGCATTCAAACGTGATTCCTGGCCGTTTCGATTGACCAGGATGTCGACCGTGCGCCCCGGTGGTGTGTCTGCCACTAAGCGCCGGAACTGCCTGAAACTCAAAACGGGACTTCCCTGGTACTCAATAACTACATCCCCCGCCAGAATTCCCGCCTCTTCCGCAGGAGTACCTTCTTCGACTCCTTCGATGTACACACCACGCTCAGCAGGGAGACCTAGCCGGTTAACGTCGTCTTCAGTCACCTCTCGAATCGATACGCCAAGAAAGCCTCTGGTCTCGGCCATCATCAGGAAGTCCTGCCCGGCCACCGGTAGGGTGACGACTCCGAAGTTACAAATCAAAAAGCTCAGAGTTAGTGCTCGCCTCATCATCTGCGAATCTCCTTTCTACCCCCTTACACGCCTCCAACGGTTGAAGCGTTCCCTAACTTCCTGGTCCTGGAATTGAGCTTAGTGACAGGTCGGCGGTTCTGGTATGCTAAAGCCTCCTTTGAAGAGCCCGGTCTTTCGTCCGCCGGCCCACGGCACACGGGCACCTGCCGGGCTGGTGGACTGAGGAAATTCATGTGGAAGTAGTCGGTCCTTAATAATCTGCAACTTTTGCCAAAACGTCTAATCCAAATAGTTGAGCGAAAAGAATAGGGACAAGAAGCTAGAAACGAAGGGAGGGAAGTCGTTAAGTAGTTCCCCCTCGGGAGACCATCTCACGGAACTGGTCTCCAAGGCACAACGTGGGGAGGTAGATGCGTTTCAGAATCTGTACGAAATCTACAGTCGAAAGATCGCCAACTATCTGTTCCGAATGACCGGATCGAGGGAGGAATCGGAGGACCTGGCCCAAGACACATTCATCCAGGCCTACAAGAAACTGTCGTCCTTGCGAGAGCCCCTGAAGTTCCAGAGTTGGCTTTTTCGTATCGCTCAGAACAACGTTTTCCAGAAGTACCGGGGACGTCAGCCTGTGATTGAGTCGATCGACCAGGATGATCTGACCGAGTGGTCAGAACTTCAGCAGCTCACGACACCACAGATGGAACCGGAAGCCGCAGCCCTGTCAGTCGAACTTGAGGGGGTGATTGCTCGGGCGATTTCTCAGCTCCCGGAGAAGTACAGAACCGTGTTCGTGCTATCAGCCATTCAAAGAATCAGCTATCAGGAAATCAGCGAAATCGTCAAACGCTCGCTGGCATCCGTCAAGTCCGATATCCATCGGGCTCGGATTGTGGTTCGCGAAAAGGTGAAGGAGTACATGAGTGGCCACAAATGAATGCCGCGCTTGCGCTAATGGCTTGACGGCTTTAATGGATAACGAGCTTCCCCCTGAGGAAGCGTTGGCTTTGGAGGCTCATTTGCGGGACTGTCCCTCGTGCCGCCACGAATACGAGTCCCTGCTCTTCTCTTATCAACTCACCAGCCGAATGTCGGAAATAGAAGTCAATCCCAACCTGTGGGCAGAGATACGATCGAACCTCTCCTCCGAAACATTGACATCCCGATGGAAGCTCTACATCTATCGTCTTCTCTTCAGCCGACCGTGGGTACCTGCAACTGCCGCCCTGGGCACAGCGGTTGTGGTACTTTTCTTGCTAGTGGGACCTCCCGAAGATAACTCCGACACCAAAGAATTCTCTGCTTTCGTTCAGCAAAGAGAAATCCTGTTTAGACGCAACGAGGGAATCCTTTTCCAGGGCGGTAGCTTCAATCGTTACGAACCTCGCCGAAATCCGTTTGTGCGACAGGTGCAGTACGTAGGACAAAACCCGTTCAGGAGCAGGAGATGATTGTATCGAACGTCTTGACTCTAATGATGCTATTCGCAACTCCGCTTGTAGCCCAGGAGGATGGCTGGGAACGCACGCGCTCCGAAGCGTTGACACAGCATGAAATCATTATGCTCCTGATCGAGAACAAGCAGTTTAATCAGATCCCTGATGCCGCAGAGAAGATCTTTGAGATGGAGTTTCCTGAGGACCACCAGAATCTTTTGGTCCAAGAAGCCCAACTTCTGACGGACGCTCTCCTCCACCATCAAGAGATTGCGATCGCACATCAGGTTTTGGACATCGCCATCAAGTGCGTTCGGACTGACAAGGTCAAGGCGGGGATTTTCAGAGAAAAAGCCTTTCTGTTCAAGAAAGAAGGCGATTCTGAGGAGGCGCTGCGATACTTTGAGGAATCTCTCGAGCTGGAGAGAAAAGCGCGACCTTCGCCTGACTGAGTTGACATCGTGAGGGGAGTAGCATGAGAGGCAGCGCCTGATTCCCTGTCGGCAATAGGAAATCAGACGGCGGTGGTGCCGCACATTCTCAAGGCTGAATATGCGAAAGAAATCAGGAGAGCGGAAAGAGTTCCTAACAGTTTCTGGGAGGAGAATCTCAGCCTGTTACACTCCCGACGACCTTTCTGAAAGCCAACACGAAGACCGGATCGGTCTGCCGGGACAGTTCCCTTACACCCGCGGTGTACACGCAGATATGTATCGCGGCAAGCTGTGGACTATGCGCCAGTTTTCCGGTTACGGAACTGCTCTTGAAACCAATCGACGCCAAAAGTTCCTCTTGGAACAAGGACAAACCGGACTCTCCGTGGCCTTTGATTTACCTACGCTGATGGGACTCGATTCAGACCATGAGTCAGCCGCCGGGGAAGTAGGCAAATGCGGAGTAGCCGTGGATTCTCTGGAGGATATGGAAACTCTTTTCCAGGGTATCCCTCTTGATCAGGTTTCGGTATCGATGACCATCAATGCTCCGGCTGCGATGCTAATGGCCATGTACCTGGTGCTGGCAGAAAAACAGGGATGTCAGGTCTCACGGCTCAGCGGAACGCTGCAAAACGATATTCTCAAAGAGTATATTGCGCAGAAGGAATGGATCTATCCTCCAGAACCGTCAATGAGCCTGGTGACCGATGTTATCGAGTTCTGCACCCACCATCTTCCGCGCTACAACCCCGTTTCGATCAGTGGATACCATATTCGTGAAGCAGGTTCGACAGCCGCTCAGGAACTGGCCTTTACTCTGCGCGATGGAATCGAATACGTCGAGTGGTGCCTTGACCGTGGGCTTAACGTAGACGCTTTTGCTCCCCGCCTTTCATTCTTTTTCAATTCCCACAACGACTTCTTTGAGGAGATTGCGAAATTCAGAGCTGCCCGTCGAATCTGGGCACATCTGATGCGGGACAGATTCGAGGCGAAGGATGAACGATCCTGGAAGTGTCGTTTCCACACTCAGACTGCGGGCTGCAGCCTGACTTCCCAGCAGCCGTTCACCAATGTCGTAAGGACAACGATTCAAGCCCTGGCAGGAGTCCTGGGGGGCACGAATTCACTTCATACGAACTCACTGGACGAAGCGCTGGCACTTCCTACCGAAGAAGCGGCTCAACTGGCTTTGCGCACACAGCAGATAATTGCTCACGAAAGCGGAGTTACGAACACCGCTGACCCTTTTGGTGGATCGTATTTTGTCGAGACGTTGACGAACGAGCTTGAGAAGGATGCGCAACAATATATCGAGGATATCGACGCGATGGGAGGAATGATCCGGGCGATTCACGAGGGATTCCCACAGAGGGAGATTCATGAGGCCTCTTACCAATATCAGAAGGCAATCGAGGCCGGTGAACAGACTATTGTTGGAGTCAATGATTTCGTGGTTGAAACTGAGTCCCCAATTGAGACGCTTCGGATTGGCGAGGAGGTCCAAGCAGAACAGGTGCAGAGATTGAGGGATCTTCGAACCCGGCGCAGTGGAAAAGGAGTCAAGAGTGCCCTTTCTGCACTGCAGAAGGCTGCCCGAGACAGGCAAAATGTAATGCCCTTTCTCATCTCAGCGACCCGAGAATATGCAACACTGGGTGAAATGTGTGACACTCTCAGGGAGGTTTACGGCACCTACCAGGAAACCGCCTGGTAACTGTATGAAAGGTTCGGATCAACACCGAATAGAGAGCTGAGCAATGCAAAAGAAGTTCCGAATTCTAGTCGCTAAGCCCGGATTAGACGGACACGACCGCGGGGCCAAGATCGTTGCTCGTGCTCTCCGGGATGCGGGAATGGAAGTCATCTACACCGGGTTGCGACAGACGCCTGAACAGATAGTCAGTGCCGCGGTCCAGGAAGACGTTGACGCCGTGGGCCTTTCGATTCTTTCGGGGGCGCACCTGCACCTGTTCTCCAAGGTGATGGAACTCTTCCGAGAACAGGACATCGCCGATATCCTGGTTTTCGGGGGTGGAATCATTCCCGACGAGGACATTTCCAAGTTGAAGAAGCTTGGTGTGGCCGCTGTCTTCCAACCGGGTTCAACCACAGATGAGATTGTTCAGTTCCTCCGGGAAGCCCTCGGGGGACAATCTTGATCCCTTCGGAACTAAATAGGAGTTTCACCTCAATCATCAAACAACTGGGAGGGCCCGAGTTCCATTCAGCTCGAGTGAGCTTCTATCCATACGCCCGCCTTACCAACACGATCCGGTTCCGAGACGGCCATTTCGAGGTCAGACTGAGCGATATTCTTGAGGAAGCTCCCCCAGAAGTACTTGAGGCCGCACTCACGGTGCTTGGTTCCAAGCTACTGAAACAGCCCGTGCCCCCTCCAGCCCGGGAGATCTATCAATCCTACGTGGCTCATCCAGGAATAAGGGCAAAGGTCAGGAGTGTGCGAATGACGCGTGGGCGAAAGCACCTTGGTTCCCCGGTTGGCAAGGTGTTTGATCTGCGGCAGCTCTACGATGAGGTGAACGCATCCTACTTCTCGGCACAGCTCGACGTTCAGTACCTGTCGTGGAGTCGTCGAAAGAACCGTCGAACCTTAGGCCACTATGACGGTGCCCACAGCGCTATCATTGTCAACCGGAGGCTCGACAGCCGGTTTGTTCCCAAGTACGTGGTCAATTATGTCCTTTTTCATGAAATGCTGCACGCTCATTTTGGGGAGGAATACCGTAATGGGCGGAGGAGCATTCACCACGCCGCTTTTCGTCAAGCTGAGAAGGGCTTCGCTGAGTACAATAAAGCAAAGCGCTTTATCGAGAGATTCTGTAAAACGTAGACGCCGAAAGGGGCAAGTCAGACATGCCTCGAGACCTGCGGCTTGTGGCTTGGGATAGAACCACCAAAACACGAAGGCACAAGGAAGCCCTAGTGATTTTGTGATTTCGTGGTTGATCCCGAAGCGGATACTGAAATTTCGAACTTCGCACTTCCCATGTGGCTCCTGATTGACCAGGATCAGTCGATAACATACGATCGACCGCGGGCTTGAAAACCTATTCTCAAATCTTTAGGAGAATTCACCAGATGCCCTCAGATCTATTCGGCGAAAAAGTCTCAAAAGCGCTTGATGAACTGACAATTGAACTTCCCTCCTGGGGTTTTGCCAACACAGGAACTCGATTCGGAAAGTTCATTCAGCTCACCGCTGCTACCACCATCGAAGAGAAACTGATGGATGCGGGAGAAGTACACCGCTTGATGGGTTGTTGCCCTTCGGTCGCTGTACACGCTGCCTGGGATTTTCCTGACGGGCTTAGAGGTGCAGAGTTCATTGCCTCAATAGCAGAGAAAAACGGAGTGCGGATCGGCTCCGTTAATCCCACGCTGTTCGAAGACCAAATGTATAAGTACGGGTCGATCGGTAATCCGGATCCAGACGTAAGGGCTGCTGCTCTTGACCATATGTATGAGAGTGTGGATCTGGCCAGACGGGTTGGAAGCCGGGAATTAGTCTTATGGTTCGCAGATGGTTCAAACTATCCGGGTACGGCGAACATCCGTCGCCGCAAGGAGTGGTTCGAATCGAGCCTCCAGCAAGTCTGTTCGCGATTGAACTCCGATGAACGTATGCTGGTCGAATACAAGCCGTTCGAGCCTGCCTTCTACCATACGGACATCGCTGACTGGGGCATGGCTCTTACACTCGCAAGAAAGGCCGGCCCTCAAGCAAGAGTGCTGGTGGACACTGGACACCATTACCCCTCCCAGAACATTGAACAGATAGTGGCCTGGCTCCTCAGTGAGGAGATGCTGGGTGGCTTTCACTTCAATGATCGTCGCTATGCGGACGATGACTTGACCGTAGGTTCCATTGATCCATACCAGCTTTTTCGGATCTTCCATGAGATCTACTTTTGTCGGTGGGAAACTGCGTCAACGCCCCGAATAAGCTATATGGTCGACCAGAGTCACAATTTAAAGAACAAGATTGAAGCGATGCTGCAAACGGTTAGTACCGTCCAGGAAACCGTTGCCAAGGCCGTGATCGTCGATCATGAGCGCCTGGCTCGAGCGCAGGAGAAATGTGACATTATTGAGGCGGAGGAATGCCTGCGGGACGCTTACGCAACCGATGTCCGTCCCCTGATTCGTGAATGGCGACAGAATCATGGCTTGCCGGGTGATCCTTTGACAACCTTTCGGGAGAGCGGTTACCTCGAGGCCGCCGAACTCGAGCGAGCCGAGAAGAACCGAGAAAGCACTTCCAGCTACGTTTCAAAAACGTGATCCGCATCTCTGGATGCTGATGAATCGCCTCCTTGAGGTCCCTCAGCTGGGGGATTTACCATCAAGACACCAAGGTACCAGGGGGCTTATTGCGAATACCGTCGGGAGAAGTCCGGCTTCGCTCTTCGAGCTACGCCGGGGTCAAGGAGGATGGCCTTCCAGTTCGTCACTGAACGCTTGATTTCCTATAGCTTGAGCACAAGACGGAGACCATCGTCCACGTGCTTCATCTTTTCTGCAGAAAGCCTGCTTATCTGTTTCGTCAGGAATGATTTATCCAAGGTTACAACTTGGGGCACATTGGCAACCGAATCCTTTGCAAGCTTGGTGCTCCGTTTCGCCAGGAACATGTTTCCGGGGGCAGCTCTAAGGTGGAGATTGGAGGTCAGCACAGCAACGACAACCGTGTTGATCCGGCTCTGGTTGAAATCGTCGCTCTGAATGATGAGTACGGGGCGTCGATAGCCTGGTTCAGAACCGGCCGGCGCTCGGAGCGCGGCCCACCAGATATCCCCACGTTCCACTACCATTCCTCCGCCGGAATGGATATCTCTTGTGCATTCAGTATTGCCGGGTCAACGGATGCGTTTTCAGACGCATAAACTTGGTCCAGTATCTCTCTGACCCCGGTATGACGCCGCTCGGCCACAAACTGTCGTATGGCATGTGTATAGAGTTCGCTTCGAGACATGTTCAGCCGTTTCGCCAGATGGTCCGCTGATATGAATATCTCGTCCGGAATAGAGATGGCTGTTTTCATAGAAATATAGTATAACTCTGGTTATACCGCCGTCAAGCATTCCTGCCGGCGGATGTAACACTTCGGTGCCAACAAAACTCGAACTCGCGACCTCCGACATGACAAGCTGGAAGCTTATCCTACGGTCAAACTAGCGAGCAATTCATCCACAGAGGCTGAAGCGGTTCCCAGTTTCCCGACCACGACTCCGGCGGCATGATTCGCCAGCACCGCAGCCTCGTGGACCGTCGCACCGGCCGCAACCCCAAGAGCCAGTGTGGCAATGACAGTGTCCCCAGCACCGGTAACATCAAACACCTCCCTCGCTACCGTAGGAATGTCAAGACGCTCTTGGTGAGAAATCAGACTCATCCCCTGGTCTCCACGAGTGATCAGCACATCATCTGCCGATGCAATTTGGAGGATCATGCGTCCCGCTTGCTCCAGTGACACCTCGTCGAAAATCGAGACTCCGGAGGCGAGTTCCGCTTCCCATTTATTTGGAGTGATTATCGAGGCTTGGGCGTAATGGGAGAAATCGTTCACCTTCGGATCGACGGCGACAAACTTCCCTTTCTCACGGCAACACTGGATCAAGAGTGTGGCCATTTCATCCGAAAGGACACCTTTTCCGTAGTCAGAGAGAACAACCGCATCGGCCTTCCCGATCGATGCTCGAGAGTGGCTGGTTACATTCTCCCGAATGGTTGGATCGAGGCTCTTCTTGGTCTCTCTGTCGGTGCGACACACCTGCTGATGGTGTGCAATGATTCTCGTCTTGATGGTTGTCCGGCGGTCGGAATCCCCGACAATGGAATCAGTTGAGATTCCGGATGAAGCTAGTTTCTCCACCAGTCTCTTCGCAGCCGCGTCTTGCCCTACGACTCCTACCAGATCAACCTCAGCTCCCAGACTGGTCAGGTTCAGGGCGACGTTAGCTGCTCCGCCCAGGTGTTCAGACTCCCGGATAACGTCCACGACCGGGACCGGAGCCTCGGGCGATATTCGTTCGACGTTCCCCCAAACAAACTCATCCAGGATCAGATCCCCAATTACCGCGATCCTGCAGCCCGAGAAGCCGGAAACGACTTCACTCAAACGCTCAAAAGAAACCGAACGACGTCTCATCATCAATCACACTCATCTCCGCGGGCCCATGTGTTCCCGAGATTGTGTTTCAGGAACCAAGGCGCGGCTCCATTTTACTGCATGAGCTGCTTCACCGCCCTGTAGACCCGATCGACCGGCACACTTCGAATACAGACGGGTTCCTCATACTCCGAGCATGTGTAACCCGGACACGGGATACAGGGCAGATCCGATTTCAGTAGTTCAAAATCAACATCCCACGGGTACCACACCGTGGAATCAGAAGATCCGAAGACTGCCACGATCGGCTTCTTAAGGGCAGCTGCAATATGCGTAGTACCTGTGTCGTTTCCGACGTACACCCTGCACAGTGATGCCAGCGCCACGAACTTAGCGAGGGAGAGCGGTGGCACAAACTTGACTCCTTCGTCGACGAGTTGAGATAGCCGCTCCAGATGATGAGCTTCCCCGGGGCCGCAGGTAGCGACAACACGGAGGCCATCCTTCCGTAGTCTCCGAATCAGCTCACCGAAACGATCAACGGGCCACTGCTTTGTCTCAAACGCAGCCGCCGGATGGACCAGCACGAACGGAAACCGGGCGGCAACACCTTCTCCATCTATGCAGGCCTCATCCCCTCCGTGACCGGTTGAATCACAAGATGCACTGGAACTGCGGCTACTTGACCCGCTCGATTTCGAGGATTCGATCTCGTTGATTGGAAGAAACTCGTCCCGGATGAGCAACTCCCGGACGAACCGAACGTCACGTTGGTCCAATGGGACACGAAGAGGGGGAATGGGTTCGACCGGAAAGCCAAGATGTTTCAAAGGGGCCAACTGATGCTCAACGGTGTGAATCCGCTCTCGCCCCCAGATCTTCCTGGTGTCTGGTGTAACTTCACTGTAGAAAAAAGTATTCCGGGCGGTGGAGTATCCGACTCTCCGAGGCGCTCCCGAGAGTCCGGTTATCAAAGCACTTGTTGTTCCACCATGCAAATCAATCACCAGGTCAGGCCGGAAACTCCTGACCTGTCTGATTACTTTAATCCGGCTCAACCAGGCCTTTTGTCTGGAAGCGGTGATGAGTAAGTCCACGTCCGGATTCCCTTGAAGAACCTCATCGAAGGGAGTCTCACAGACTACGCCGATGACGCTGTCCGGCTCTCTCCTGGCAGCGGCCAGTACCGGAGTCATCAGGACGATGTCACCGAGTGAGCGTAATCGGACGAAAACGATCCTCATACTTGACCTCAGACTCAGAGTTATTTCAGCGCAGCCGAGCCCAGGCGGCTATAGACAGCTCCACTTGGCCGAAGCTCACTGCGATACAGAACCACCGTTCGGACCAGGAAACTTCCCAGGTCGATCTTCGAGCCGTGCAATTCCAAATAGTGCATCAAGTTCGCAATCATGTGCCGTGATTTAACGCGAGCTAGCGTGAGATGAGGGCTGAACCGCCGCTTCTCCTTTTCAAATCCAAGCTCGACCAGGCCGCTCTCGACACTTGATTGGAGCTTTTCCAGTTCCTCCTCCGGCTCAACACCCAGCCAGACGACTCTCGGATTGGCAAGATGGGGGAATGCTCCAGCTTTGCGGACACTCACCTCGAAGGACTCATACTTGCAGACTTTTTCCTTCATCGTTTCCAGAATATCCTGGACGGCGGATTCCTGGACATCTCCCAGAAACTTCAGGGTAAGGTGAATCGACTCTGGGCGAGGAAACCGTGCGTCAATGCTGAGTTTCTTGAGCTGGCGGGAAACCTCACCTATCTGGGCAAGGACGTCACCAGGGAGTGGGATTGCCACGAAGCAACGAATCATAGAATCTCTCGACGAAGCCAATCCAAAGCCAGGTTTGACGTCCGCAGCCGAACGGCTTCTCGCCCCCCTGGCAAGAGTAAGGACCTGGCCTTCGTCCTGTCCTTAATCGAAAGACCCAGCCAGATGGTGCCAACGGGTTTCTTCTCTGTCCCGCCACCAGGCCCCGCTATGCCGGTGACCGACAATCCGACATCAGAACCCAGTTTCCCTCTAACCCCAATCGCCATCTGACGCGCTACGGGTTCACTTACTGCCCCATCCAACTGCAGAAGTTCATGCGGAACACCAAGCAGCTCTGCCTTCACAGAATTGCTGTAAGAGACAATACTGCCCAAATAGTAAGCGGAACTTCCGGAAACGTCTGTGAGAAGTTTCCCGATCAAACCTCCCGTACACGACTCGGCAGTTGCTACAGTCAGGGATCGACCCTTGAGCAGTCTCCCTACCACTTCAGCCAGTTCTTCCTCACGGTTTGAGTAGACAGATTTTCCAAGCCGCTCCTTGACCCGATCAGACAATTCATCGAGCACCTGGTCGGCAGCTTCCAGATCAGGGCCTCCTTTCCACATGAAATAGAGGCTAATCACGCCGGGTGACGAGAGAATTGTGGTCTCGACATCCCGATACTCCTTGTAGATCGACTCGATTCTGGCATCGACTCTAGACTCTGCCTCACCACCAACTTTCAGCTGCCGAAAAGGAACCGGGTTGACCTGCTTGTACCGGCGAATAATTGTCAGCACATGTCTCTCAACCATCGGGCAGAGTTCTCTCGGGGGACCTGGCAAGAGGAAGAGCAGCCCGTCCGCCACCTTCAGAAACAGCCCAGGGGCAGTACCATGAGGATTCGGCAGCACCTCTGCTCCGTCAGGCACCATGGCCTGCTTTCGGTTGTTCGGCGTCAGCTTCAATCCAAAGCGCTCGTACCTGCGTTGAAGATCATCAAGGATTTTCTGATCCTCTCTAAGCTCTTTGCCCAGGAATCGCGCTACCACCTCACGGGTAATGTCATCGTTTGTCGGGCCAAGCCCACCGGTGATGGTTACGACGTCCGAGCGTTTCAATGCCAGGGACAGCGATTCAGTGAGTTCCTGCTCACGGTCCCCGACCACGAACTTCCTGAGAACGTCGATGCCAAGAGTCTTCAGCTTGGAGCTAATATAGAGTGAATCCGTTTCGGGTCGCCCAAGAGAAAGCAGCTCGGACCCAACAGCAATAATCTCAGCTCGCATGGAGTAGATGGAGTAATAAGAGTACAAGACCAGCGTATACACCGGCAATCAGGTCATCGGCAACGATGCCCAACCCACCAGAAAGGCGCTCTGCCCGATTCACCGGAAACGGCTTGAATATGTCGAAGATCCGAAAAAGGACAAGCCCGATTATCACCGATACGAGACTCACTGGAACAAAGAGCAAGGCGAGAGACTGGCCAAACACCTCGTCAATCACGACCACCGAAGGATCTGCCGTATCCATCGCGCGTGAAGTTTTCTCAGAACAATACCAGGCGACAGGGAAAAGGAGCAGGACCAAGGTCAGATGGATTCCAAAGAGATGGGGCAACGGCAATTGGTAAAGTCCACACACTGCCAAAGCGGCGGCGAGCGACCCCCAGGTTCCCGGAAAGAACGGAAGATACCCCAATCCAAAAACGGTCGCCACCAACTGAGGAAACGAACGGAGACTAGGGTTCTTGCCCTTCGCCCTCCCTCGTTTTTTCTCCAGCGATTCTAAAAGCTCCATCAATCCATTGTCCAAGATCTAACAGGCGGCAGCGGTCACTGCAAAAAGGCAGCCAACGGTCGCTACGTCCAACCTCCCGGCCACAACTGGGACACTTCAAAGTCTGTTTCGAGTTCTTCTTCTCTGTCACGGCAACAGCGTACCGACCAAATCGTACTCAAACGCACCGGTAATTTGAACCATTCGAATCTCACCCGGACGGGTTTCCGGCGTCACGCCATCATTTAAATAGACCACCCCGTCGATCTCAGGTGCCTGGGTCTTCAAACGTCCCTCCCAAAGCAAATCTGTCTCGCCCGACGGACCTCCCACCAACACAGGGAGCTTTCGATCCACCAGCCGACTGTTCTTTGCTTTGGAAATTCCGGCTTGCAACTCCATGACTCTGTCTACCCGTTCCTTCTTGACGGTGTCAGAGACCTTCCCCTCCAAGATATAAGATTCGGAATCCTCTTCATCCGAATAAGCGAATACCCCAAGACGATCAAATTGTACCTCTTCTACGAAATCCAGCAATTCCTGAAAGTCATTTTCCGTTTCGCCAGGAAATCCAACAATCAGAGTCGTGCGAATTGTGACTTCGGAAACACGCTCACGAATGCGACTGATCAATCTCTCCAAAGACCTGCGACTGCCTCCCCGTTTCATGCGCTTGAGAACTTCCCGCGAAGCGCTTTGTAAAGGCATGTCGATATACTTACAGACCTTGTCAGTCTCTGCAACCGCATCCAACAGTTCGTCGTAGATAGTGTTCGGATAGGTGTAAAGGAAGCGAATCCACTCGATCCCATCCACCACCGCCAAGTCACGAACCAGCTCGGCCAAGCCCTTTTTCTGCCCCAAATCCCAGCCGTACATCGTCGAATCCTGTGCTACCAGGTTTATCTCGCGTACTCCTTGTGCGGCAAGCCTCTCAGCCTCCTTCAGAATCGATGCTGCAGTACGACTCCGGAATTTCCCTCTCATCCTGGGAATCACACAAAAGGTACAGGGGTGATTACACCCTTCCGCAATCTTAATGTATGCAGTGTACGATGGAGTCGTTATCACCCTCGGATCCTTGTCCGAGTAAAGGTAGGCATCTCTGGTCTCAAACAGGGGAGGTGGACTCAGCTCTGAGCCACACACTCTCACAATGTCAGGGATCTCGTTAGTACCGATAACCGCATCGACCTCTGGAATCTCCTGGAGGATATTCTGACGGTATCTTTCGACCAAACAGCCTGCAACAATCAATCGTCGACACGCCCCCTGGCTCTTGTAACCCGCCATCTCAAGAATCGTATTCACCGACTCTTCTTTGGCTTTGTCAATGAAACCGCAGGTATTTACGACGATGATCTCGGCTTCCTGCTGAGATGAAGTGATCTCGTGCCCTTCCTCAACGAGGGCACCGAGCATCACCTCAGTGTCAACCAGGTTCTTGGCACAGCCGAGACTGACAAATCCAATTTTGGCCATGGAGAAGCCATTATTACACACTCCAAAGTCGGCGAACGGGCGGCAGAGCTACCAGGAATCGTCTCGAGGTTCCAACAGTGGGATTCACCACCAAGGCACGAAGTACACCAAGGGAAAAAGAGGACAAGCACGGCTCCTGAAAAAGGGAGTGATCAGGAAAACTGACCGCTTTTCAACTCTCTCAATGAAGAGTACACAGCTGCGAGCTCTTTCTGTCCGACCAGATGGCCTCCATATCTGCTCCGATAATACGTCTCTGTCACCTGTAGAGGCAGTTCACTTTCCAGCGCAACCTTGACCCGGACTCCAAACTCGCGGGGAGTTTCAAACTTGCTCTTTTTAAAACCCCTCCTTTCGAGAACCTCCAGCAACTCAAGGTAGTACTCCTGAGCGATCTCCGTTCCCGACCTGTGCAGAACATGACGTTTCCAGAACATCCTCAAGTACCTGCGGTAACGGTACGCAAGGAAGCAACTAAGCAGTAGCGCCAGGACCTTCAACAACGTTAACTTCTGCCCACCCAGCCAATACACCCGTTCGCGAAGTTGAGACAAATCGAACCGAATTACTTGTCCAACTGCGGTTGAGACGTTGCTCCAGGAAACTTCAATCTTTCGTCTGACCGACTGAAAAAACCCGATTTGCTTAACCCGGTCAAAGGTGACAACTTCTGTCCAAAGCACATCCAGTGTGTCGAGAATCTGGGCTACGTGACGGTACCAGGAGGCTCCCCAGGCCTGGGCGGCGGCTGGTGTTGGGTCAAACTCGATCCAACCTGGCCCAGGGAAATAGGCCTCAACCCAACTATGTGCATCAGACTGTCTCACAATGAAGTAGTCGCTCCACTCATTGTGCTCACCCCTTCGGAAGCCATTCACCACACGGGACGGAATTCCGATCGTTCTGAGCATGACAGCTTGAGCGGTCGCGTAATACTCACAATGTCCAGCCCTGGACCGGAAAAGGAAGTCCGCCAAGGGGTCCACAGCTGTTCCGGAGGGATTCTCAAGGGTGTATTCGAACCCTTCTCGAAGAAACGCCTCAATTCGAAGAGCTTTGCCGAAAGCGCCTCCTGATCCAACCGAGACCTTCTCCGCCAACTGGACAATTCGCTCGTCAAGGGACGGCAGTTTCAGGAAAGCGATCTCGAACTCCTCCGGGACTGAAGCTGCCTTGATACGGGTGCTCTTCTGAGCTCGTGTCTCCAGATCGGAATGCACAAAATACCGAAATGCTTCTCGTTGCCGAGGCCGGATAAAGACAGCCTGATTCCCATCCCTCCACAAAGCAGCGTTCCGGTTCCGGAAGCCGAACAGCTGGACCATTCCCGCGGCTCCGAATACCACGTCGGAAAAAGACTCCACGAAAAAAGTCTGCTCCAGTAGCGACTCAAGCTGCCGCCGCTCGGTGGCGACCGGATACCTGCCCTGAAAATCAGGGAACAGGCGATTCGATTTGCGTAGCGTGCTGGTCCACACCCTCCCATCGAAAGAGTTGAGCGCTATTCCACGCCACTTCAGGTCGGCGGGCAGTACCTTCGGATTCTTATCGACACTTACCCGCATCACAACTTCCGAGTTCTCACCAATCCGACCCGTGTCGCCCAGATTCACCGTGTTTGAGAACCCGGAAACGTTTGACCCACCTCTGCTCAGAAACCCGAGAGATCCTCGCGGAATGGCAAAAAAGATTGGAATCGCGATCAGGATAGTCAGTGCGCTGATCACGGTCGCGATTTGGACGTGAGCCGAGAACGAGAATCGCAGGCTCTTGTGTTTACGAAAAGGCTCCCGATTCTCAAACAGGATGAGAACCAGGACGGAAAGAAAGAGAAAAGCCACAAGGGTGACAAAGTAGAAAATCGAGACTGTGTAGGTTGAAGCCAGGAGCAACAGGGCAAAGGAGATCAGGTAGAGTACCAGGTAATCGGCCCCTTTCTCTCGAACCAGGGTCTTGAATAAGCTTAGAAGGAGAAGAAAACGGATGGTCGATGACCCAAAGTCTCCAAACAGAAAGAAGTCGAGCACAAATACCGCAAATACGGCTGCCAGGGCCATGGCCTGGTTCGGCCTCGAAAGCCTGCGCGGCCTTAGAAACCACAGCAGGCTGAGCATGCCCAAGTAGAGAACAACCGTCGTCGCTCTAACCCCTCCTGCCGCGGCCACCGCCACCAGCCCAGTGAGCGATAGAAGGCAACTTGAGACTTGGAAAGCCTTTTCGAAACTCATAGCTTCAGATAGTCGATACAGAGCACCCCCGGTAATGTGGGCACGCCTCCAGCAGCGAAAAGCACAGCTCCGTCATCGACTCTGGCCCGCTCGACCAGAACCCTATCGGAGGGTTGTACGAGAGCCAGGTAATCAAGGAGCGATTTAAAGCCATTATCTTTACCTGCAACGGTTACTTTGAAGTCTCCGGAATAGAAACTGAATGTCCTGCCCCGTTCCAGATACAGGTAGCCAAGAGAAGTGACATAGGACAGAACCTTTTCGAACTGGTTCCGATTGAAGGCATCAGGCTCTTCGAGAAACGTCGAAAGTACTAGCTGTGGCAGGTCTTCTGTTTCTTCCACGAACTCCTTCATCATCAGGCGTGCAAGTTTGGCACTCGACTTCCAGTGCACGAACCGAGCGTCATCGCCTGACTGATAATCCCTGATGTTGTACAGGCCAGTACCAAACCCCTTTCTATTCCTGCTTTCTTCACCCATCAGGTATGGGAATTGGTGGATCAGTCCACTCAACTCTCGAATCCGCGGGTACACGTTTACTCGTCCCGATTCCCCAACATTCCGGCCTCGAACAAAGAAACCAAATGGAAACTTCGTGCGAACCTCGAATCCTTGGTAAGGGTACACTCCGCGGTGCCGGAACTCATTCTCCACACGGAACGTTGTTTCTTCACGGGGTTGAAGGTAGGGGAAATCCTGATCCTGAAAAAGTGGCCCCAACTCTTCGTCGTCCCGATCATCCAGAGTTCCCCTCAGGGTCACTGAGAAGGAAGGAAACCGTTTCTTTGTGTTGCTTAGTGTCAGAAGGGAGACTATTTTCTGCCCAACATGGATTGCATCTGGAGAATCCAGCTTCACCTCCAACCCGTGAAGCACCAGGTTTGAAATCACACCTGAAACGATAAGTGAAGCGAGAAGGAACGATAACACCAGTACCATCAGGTTGTTCCCTGTGTTGAATGTAGAGGCGGCAATCAGCAATACCAGGAACAGGAATACCGCCCCACGTCCAGTCACCCTGAAGAATCGAAAAGACTCCCAGTAATCCAATCGAATGCGTTTAAAAAGTCTTGGCACTACAGTGAAGCAAATCACTGCCGCGATAAGCAGGGCCAAGAGGGATAGAACAATTGCAGGAGCAAAAAGCCCGTTAGCGCGGGCAATGGAACTCAACACCGCTAATCCGAGAGAGGAAAGGAGAAGCACGGACGCCCAGAGAGCCTGCTTGATACCGGTGTTGGCCAGTTTGCTGAAATACCCTACTCGACTTGTC
>JAUWTT010000326.1 GCA_030614585.1 Acidobacteriota bacterium | reverse complement strand
TAGTCTCCAACAGCTTTAACCAGTAAATGCACTCGTCTGCTTCCTCTTCCACAATTGAGAGCTTGGCCACAAAATCGCGTCGTGATTTGGCTCGTCTGGCTGCTCGATAGTTGGCACCAACGGATTTTCGATTGACGATTTTCGATTTTCGATTCGGGTGGTCAGAGCCGTGACCGTGCCGTCTTCTTTGAGGCTACGACTATTGCGGTCAATTCGTCAGCCTCATCCATAAGACGTGGTATCACAGAGTCATCGATGTCGACCTCAACCAGCAGCTCGAGCCAGTAGCGAGTCTCGTCGGCCTCTTCTTCAACAATGGATTGTTTGGCAATGAAATCACGCCTCGATTTGGCACGGCATGCAGCCCGATAGTTAGCACCAACAGCAGTTCCAGAGTGAACTAGCTGTCGTCGAATCACTTGAGCTTCGGGAGTTTTCGGCAGGCGCGTGCAGAGCCGCAGAATGTTCAAGCCAAACATCTTCGTGCGATCTTGTAACTCGAATTTGTCCATACCCACTACTACGCTCACCAAATACGAATCTATGAAGATGGTTGGGTGAAAGACCAGTCGACGATCGAAAATCGTCAATCGAAAATGAATTCGCTCAACGGATCTGCGATTTGCGAATTACGATTGGGGAGACCTTATTGATCAAGCGACTCGAACCTGTCCACACACACGACTACGCGTCGCGGACACGAATCTACGGAAATCATCGGGTGAAAGACCAATCGACGATCGAAAATCGTCAATCGAAAATGAATTGGCTCCTCAGGTAGGACTCGAACCTACAACCCTCCGGTTAACAGCCGGATGCTCTGCCAATTGAGCTACTGAGGAGCACTCAGAAGGAAGTCGACAATATAGCGGAATCCGGTGCTGGTTTCAAGTTAAGCAGACCTCCGTTATTCTTGGAACACTACTGTAGGAAGCCGTTTCAAGCGCTCGGCCCATTGTGGAGCCAACAAAACGGTGATAAAAAGTAGTTTTCTTTGCCCCCCCGGGAGCCTGAAACGGTAGGGGGGAAGGCTTCCAGAAATCACGGAGGTTTGGTAATGATCGAGATCGGATTCCACACCGACGCTTTCAACTCCAGTTACTGGAATTTTGAACAGTGTCTTCAATGGGCAAAGCAGAACGACGTGCATTACATCGAGTGTGGTGCGATCGACGGAGTCAGCTGGATCCATGGCCTGGGTTATCAACCACACATAGCGCTTTGGGAAGATCCGCTTGCACTGCGGCACAAGATGGACACTTACGAGGTTGCTTTTTCGCAACTGGACGCTGCCTTTCCCCTCTCTCTACCGGAAGGTGCGACGCTCGGCGTGGAATACGTTCTCCATACAATGCGCTGGGCGAAGCTTGTGGGCTGCCAATTCATTGACACGACTGACGACCGAAACCGCCCGCCGGGGATGAGCGATCTGGAAGCATTGGCCCACATGAAGAAGATCTATAACCAGATCGTGCCCGTTGCGGAGTCTTACGAAATCACGATAAACGTGGAACCTCACGGATTCTACACAACGAAACCTGAGTTCATGGAAGAGATCCTGTCGTTCTGTAATTCTCCCTATCTGAGTATGAACATGGACACAGGCAACACCTTCATCGCCGGTCAGGATCCAGTCGAGTTCCTCAAACAGTTTCGTGACAGAACCAGCCATGTGCATATAAAGGATGTCAGCCGGAGCCTTGCCGCCCAGTCCCACGGCGAACTCACCGGTATCGCTGTGAGCCACTGTGCAATAGGCGAAGGTGTCAATGCCGACAACATCGTTCGTTGTGTGGAGTTTCTCAAGACAACCGGATACTCAGGCGTCGTAAGCCTGGAGTGCGAGGGTCAGGGTGGCCCCATGCTGGAACAGAGCCTTGAGTGGTTCCGGAGGGTACTATCATGAGATTCCGAATGCTGGTCCTATTAATTGTAGTGAGCCTGCCAGTAACTGCTGTTTCAGCTCAAAATGCAGAGGCACCTGTGAACGTATTGATCGTGACAGGATCGGCTGATCTGCCTTATCACGTCTGGCAGGAAACCACCGCCTCGATGCGTGGCATTCTGGAGTCGAGTGGGCACTTCAGCACCAGCGTCCTGGAGCATCCGGAGGAGCTGGATACGGCGTCGCTCAAGGGGTTCGATATAGTGGTGCTGAACTACAATGGCCCCCGCTGGCCGGGTAAGTCGGAGGAGGCGCTGGTGACGTTCATTCGCAATGGCGGAGGTTTCTTCGCCTTCCACCACGCAAGTTATGGGACCTTTTTCGGACAGGAGTTTCGTGAGAACCGGTGGCAGCAAGGGCCGCCTGGCTCGGGATGGGAGGCATTTCCCATAATCATTGGTGCGAGCTGGCTTCCGGAGAACCTCGGACATGCACGCCGATGCGTCTTTGAAGTTGACTGGATCGACGGAACTCACCCTGCAACCTCTGGATTGCCGAAATCTTTCAAAGCTAATGATGAGCTGTATCACAAGCTCGACCTCTCCCCGGGGGTCTTGGTCCTGGCCACTGCCATGAGCCCTGCCGACTTGGGAGGGACGGGAAAACGTGAGCCGATGGTCTGGGTGAATCAGTTCGGAAAGGGCCGAGTGTTCTATACCGTTCTGGGCCACGATACCCTGGCCTGGGAACAGCCCGGAATGGCTAGCCTCCTCACCCGAGGTTTAGAGTGGGCGGCAAGGGGTTCAGATTGATGAAAGGAGCAGAACAATGAGTGAGGAGTCAAAAGCGACAACAGTATCCCGACGTAGGTTTCTGCAGACTTCTTCCGGAGCCGTAGCACTCCCCTTTCTGGCCGGCGCTTACGCCGCAGGCAGTGACACCATACGAGTGGGGGTGATTGGGTGTGGGGGGCGCGGAGCCGGAGCGGCCATGAATGCCATGACCGCCGAGAAGACGATCCGGATTGTGGCGATGGGTGATCTGTTGATGGACCGCGTTCACGAAAAGCGGGCGACACTCAAGGAGAAGTTCCCAGAGCAGACGGATGTCAGCGACGATCACTGCTTCTCCGGATTCGACGCATACCGCGGAGTGATCGAAGCCAGCGACGTAGTGCTAATCGCCAATGCAGCGAAATTCCACCCGCTCCACCAAATGTCGGCCATAGAAGCTGGGCGGCATGTCTTTGTTGAAAAACCCCACGCGGTTGATCCCGCAGGTGCCAAGCAGGTGAAGGCCGCCTGCGAACTCGCGGCTAAAAAGAACCTCTGTGTCGTATCAGGATTGCAGAGCCGGTTTCACCCTGGCTACCAGGAGACGATGCGCCGCGTGCATGAAGGAGCCATCGGCAGAATCGTCGCAATCCAGGAAACCTGGCTACGCGCGCCTTACGTGCTGAATGAACGCCGTCCCGGAATGAACGAAGTGATCTACCAGGGAAGCAACCAATATCACTTCAACTGGCTTTCGGGTGACGACGTCCCCCAGACGCTTATCCACAATCTCGACCGGTCGAGCTGGGCACTTCACAACGCAGCCCCTCTGAAAGCTTACGGACTGGGAGGTCGTTCAACGCTTCGAGGTGAAGTGTACGGGAACGTCTTCGACCATCATTCGGTCGTCTACCAATTTCCGGAAGGAGTGCGAGTCTACGCATTTTGCCGAACCATCGACAACTGCTATGACGAGAATTCCAGTCTGATCCTCGGTTCGAAAGGCCGCTGCGATCTCCTGAAGCTAAAGATCGAAGGAGAAACCAACTGGCAGCATCCAGGTGGAGGAGAGAGTCCCTACGTTCTGGAGCATGTGGCCTTGTTTGAAGCAATCAAGAAGGGCAAAGCCATTAATAGCGGTCACCACATGGTTCGTAGTACTCAGATAGCGATGATGGGGCAACTGAGTTGCTATACGGGCAGCGAGATCACCTGGGATCAGCTCACCACGTCGAATTTCTATTTTCCCCCTAAGGCGGAAGATTGCCGGGAGGACATGGAGGCTCCGGTGAAACCGGGCCCGCATGGGAGTTACCCGGTGCTGGTACCAGGAGAAACGAAGCTTCTTTAGGCCAGAAGAGAGGAACCACAAAGACACCAAGGGCACCAAGAATCCACGTCTTAGCTCTTCAGCAGACCGGCATTCTCAGGATCGTTTTCAGCCGTTCGGGCGGAACCCGCCGGAAGTCCGAAAGATAGATCTCGTGATGAAAACCATGGAATGACAGCCCCTGCTCCTGTGCGAGGTGATTGAGCTTTTCAATAGCCGGCCTCTCCTCGGCATACGAGCCCGTGTGTAGGATTTGGGCGCACCGGCCTTCGTCGATGGTCTCCAGGGTAACCCTCTTGACATCGTGCCCCTTCCCCTTCTCCAACAGGGTGGAGACAGTAGTCATTAAATCGTCTTGAGAGACAAAATCGGGTGTTCGGATTATCAGTTTCCAGTTCCACTCGTCTTTCGGGTCCTGGGAGAAGTCACCCGGTCCCCTGCTTCCCCACCACAGCCCCTCCAGCTTGGCAACCTCATAGTCGCACCCTGCCCTCTTCTTTGCCATCTTGATGCCATATGCCACGGCAAAGAGCGCTTCGAGCCGAGTTGCAAACAGCTCACCTGCCGGTTCGCCTCTTCCTTCAATAGCCAGATACAGGGCCGGCCCCGTTTCGACGAGCCGTGGCTCTCCAGTTGCCCTGTACTCCTCCTTATGAAGCTCAAACAGATCAAGCTTTTGATGTTCCATGTCGGAGAGGTTACAACGGGAGAGGCTATTGCTCAAATCCACTTGACGCGAGCAGGGGCAAAGCGGCAGCTAAGGTGACGCTTTGGTTCTTTGTGCCTTTGGGTTGCCTGAAGAAAGCGGCAGCTAAGGTGTCCAGACTCGGCACATAGGTAAGGCTACCGCACTCCAAAGCGAAATCCTTGGTGCCCTTGGTGGTTAATCCCCCAGCCCCCAGGCCCCAGCTCCCAGTTAAAGATTGTCCCGGATGAACTGGGTCATGAGGGTCCGCAGGTGTTTCACCTGCATGTCATCTCTAACACCATGGCGAGAAGCGGGGTACAGCATGAGCTGAAACGGCTTGCCTGCTTTCTGAAGGGCATGAGAGAAACTCAGCGTGTTCTGCATATGGACGTTGTCGTCCATCGTTCCATGGATAAGTAGAAGCTTGCCCTTCAAGTTCTGAGCTGACTTAATTGCGGAACTCCTCTCATAGCCTTGCTCATTCTCCTGAGGAAGCCCCATGAAACGCTCCGTGTAGACACTGTCATACAACCTCCAGTCAGTCACCGGGGCACCCGCGATTCCTATCTTGAAGGAATCGGAGTGGGTCAAGGCGTAGGCGACCATGTACCCTCCGTAACTCCAGCCAAAGATGCCTATTCTGGAATCATCGACATAAGGTTTTGACTTTA
>JAUWTT010000167.1 GCA_030614585.1 Acidobacteriota bacterium | reverse complement strand
TCCCAACGTGGGAGCGTCCCAACCACCATTCTCGGATTCTGATAGAAGATCCGATTGCACTGGTCACACACGAACCGCGCCACGGTATCCATGGGTGGGATCTTCAGAGTCACGGTGCCCGCACATTCGCTACAGTACTTCACGATCTCCTCCCGACAATTCGGCCTAGAAAACAATACTACATGGACGACAGTGTCGCTACTTGTGATCTTCGAACAAGTCTTGCCACTTGTCTTGAAAAGACTGCCACCAGCTCACGTTTCTCTTGACGTTTCATTCGTGCTTCCGGCACACGTTTCAGTCCGTCATGTGACTAGTTTTTGAATCGACTGCAAATCTGTCTGAAACTATTCTTACAGAGGCCCTGTCTAATGTAGATAACGATCCGAAATTGAACTGAAGCTAAACTTGAGGTACACGATGGTAAGCAAACCAATCAGATTTAGTTCTGAACGGCTTCATCCTCAGCGGAAGACGCCTGACCGAGAGGCGGTCCATTTGGCACTTGGGATCTTGACCCAAGCTGTGCGTGATCTGGTAAGTCCTCAGAAGAAGCACGAAAAAGACTGGGAAGTCTGGCAGATAGAATCGAAAATGTGGTTTTCCTCGCAGGAAAACTACCCTGGTAGTTTTAGATGGGTTTGTGACGTAATAGGCACGGAGCCCGAAGCCCTTCGCAGGTGGGCACAGAACCTCCGCAAGCTGGAACGCCGACAGCTGAGAGCCTCTATTCTTAGTCTCGTCAGGTTGACCTACTTGCAGTCCGGGAATCGCTCGAAGCCGCGCCCCGAGGCTCGCCTGGCAGAGGAGGCCCACAGTAAGACTGCAGGCAGATAGTGAAACGGTGCGGGTGAATTCTTTTCACGCAAAGACGCTGAGAAGCTAAGGGAAACGGTACCCGGGGTTGGTACTCGATTACGAGCACGAGCACGAGCACGAGCACGAGCACGAATGATGATACCGAGACCTTGAGACCCCAGGACCCAAGACTCAGGACTCAGGTCGCATTCCCCAAGCCCCAGGACTCAGGACCCAAGCCTCAGGTCGCATTCCCCAAGCCGCAGGCCCCTTTCACCGCTTCTGTATAATTGCCGGCATGAGAACGCTGGTAATCCATGTAGTCCTTGTGTCGTTTGCTGTTTGCCTGTCCTGTGGCGGCTCCGTCTCGGACCGCGTCGAGATCTCTGGCTCACTGCAAGTGTGGCATCCAATCACATTGACGGTACAGGGCCCGGCAGCCGATGAGGGGTCTGACCCCAGCCCCTTCGTCGATCATCGACTTCTAATTTTCTTCGATCACTCAAGCACAGAGGAATCGGTGATAGTACCAGGCTACTTCGCAGCAGATGGACTTGCCGCAGAAACCGGTGCAACCTCTGGAAATAAATGGCGGGCTCATTTCGTCCCTGCGAAGACGGGGCTCTGGAAATACCGAGTTTCTTTCCGTTCTGGAGACAGAATCGCCCTGGATAGCAACCCGCTGGCCGGCGCACCCGTCGTTGGAGATGGTGTAGAAGGGGAGTTCACGGTTAAGCCAGGCCCCAATGAACCGTTCCATGCTTTCGACCGAGGAAAGCTTCGATACGTCGGCGAGCGCTATCTGCGTTTCCCGGCAACCGAGGAGTACTTCCTGAAGTCGGGTGCCGACTCCCCAGAGAACTTCCTCGCTTATACCGGCTTCGACGGCCCGGCGGGCGAAGGAAGAGAAACCGGAGAAGCTCGGGAAGGAGAAGCAGCTCTTGCTCCGAGACACAGCTATGCCCTACATGCAGGTGACTGGAACGAAGGTGATCCCACCTGGAAAGGAGTGCAAGGCAAAGGGATCATAGGAGCACTCAACTACCTCTCCTCAAAGGGCGTCAACAGCCTCTACTTCTTAACCATGAATGTTCAGGGCGACGGTGACGACGTATGGCCGTACACGAGAAAGGAAGAAAGATACCGTTTTGACTGCTCCAAACTTGATCAGTGGAATCTCGTATTCGACCACATGGATCAGCTCGAAATCATGCTTCATTTCGTCCTCACTGAGACAGAAAACGAGAGCCTTTTCGAAGCGGAAGAGGGTGGCCTGTTCGCTGACGCCCGCAAGATTTACTATCGAGAGCTGATATCTCGTTTCAGCCACCATGCAGCCATCACCTGGAATATTGGTGAAGAAAACGGCTGGAATGATAAGGGTTGGGACGAGGGCAACCCTCAGAAAGTGGCCAACACCGACGAACAGCGGAAGGCTTTCGCGGCCTACATCCGTTCAGTCGACCCGTACGACAGCCCAATCGTAGTTCACACACTACCGGGGCGATATGATGAGATTTATGGCCCGCTCCTCGGAGACCCTTCGTTCGAAGGACCTTCTCTCCAGATAAACGACGTAAAGGCTATACACCAGGAAACCCTGAAATGGGTCGATCGCTCCAGGGAGTCCGGGAAACCATGGTTCGTCTGTCTTGATGAAATCGGCCCTGCCGGCACCGGTGTCAAGCCTGACGCTGACGACCCCGACCATTACGAGGTGCGCAGGTATGCCTTGTGGGGAAACCTGATGGCCGGGGGCGCGGGTTGTGAGTGGTACTTCGGCTATGAATATCCAAACAATGATCTAAACCTCGAAGATTATAGGAGTCGCGAGCGAATGTGGGACTTCACCCGCTATGCGGTCGAGTTTTTCCAGCAGCATCTACCGTTTGACGAGATGCAAGCGGAAGACGAATCAGTCTCCAATCCCGCAGCCTACTGTTTCGCGAAGAAGGGTGAGATCTATGCGGTCTACTTGGGCGAAGGCGGGACTACTAACCTGTCCCTTTCCGAAGGCACCTATTCAGTTGAATGGTATGACCCAAGGAACGGGGGTTCCCTTCAAAAGGGATCGAACGACCGGTTGACGGGACCCGGCGCTGTTTCGATTGGGCTCCCCCCAGCTGAAGGAAAGCGCGACTGGGTTGCCCTCATCAGGTTGGTAGAAGGCTAGAGCTCGAAACAGAACAAGAATAATTCAGGAATTCACCATCAAGACACCAAGAGCACCAAGACCACCCAGCAACGTTGAGACTAATGGGTCTACCTTAGTGTCCTTGGTGTCTTGGTGTTTTGCGTTGTTCGGTCGCACTTCGAACTTCGAACTTCGCACTTCGATTATTCCCGGTGGTGCTATACTTGAATGGAAGTAGATTCCGGACTTTGTCTGCAGTTATCCGCTCGTTCAGGGAGGAGGCATTCGCCTGACGATTGTTGTGACCAACCGAAGCCGGCAGAACCGACGGACCTTCCTGAAGACAGGAATCGCCTGGGGTAGCCTGCTGGCAGCTTCAGGTGCTCCTTTCTCTTCCAGCTCTCCAAAATCGCGTGTTGTTCTTTCCAGAGACAGTTCCCTTCGGAGCTCCTCCGGGGGCCTCGAATCCAGGAGAGTCTTTGACCTTCTTGATCGGGCCATGCTTGCTTTGTCCGACACCGACAAATCCGTCGAGGCATGGCAGCAGTTCGTCAAACCGGGTCAGGTGGTAGGTCTCAAGGTGAACTGCCTGGCCGGAAGAGGAATGTCAACATCGTCAGCATTAGTCGAAGCGGTGAGCGAGCGACTTCAGGAAGCCGGCATCAGCAAAGAGAACATTATCATCTGGGACAGGCTGAACAGTGACTTGGAGCGTGGAGGATTCCGCCTCTCCGAGAAAGGCTCACAGGTGCGATGTTTCGGAAATGACAGCAGCGGTTTTGAGCAGGATCTCATGACACATGGCCAGGTAGGCAGCCTCGTTTCAAGAACCCTCACCAGACTCTGCGACGTCGTAATCAACCTTCCACTTCTCAAAGACCATGGGATCACAGGAATGACCGGCGCCCTGAAGAACCTGTTTGGTGCAATCCACAACCCTAATAAATATCACCTGAATGTGGGTGACCCCTATATTCCGGATGTGTGGATGCTGGAACCGGTCAGAGCGAAGGTCCGACTCAATATCTGTGAAGCGATCACTGTCCAGTACCATGGTGGCCCCTCTTTCATGCCCGGCTGGACCTGGGATTTTGACGGACTTCTCGTCAGCAAAGACCCTGTTGCGCTTGACTATTTCGGTTGGCAACTGATTGAGCGGAAGCGTCGAGAGGAAGGGATGCAAACTCTGGAGAATGAGGGTCGCAAACCCTCTTATATCGAGACTGCTGCCGACAGGGAACACGGTATCGGAAACTGCAACCCCGATAGAATCCAACTGGTAGAAGTTAATGGCTAAGAATGGCTAGGGACAGACAAACGCTCCACACCCATGATCGCAACAACCTTGACGTGGTCAGACCGTCAGAATTCAGGAACCACTCCATTGACGCCCTGCCCCACCAACTGGAAATGGCGCGCTTCGATGTCGGGCTGGAGCCGGGGAGTGAGTGTCACTTCTCCCGGCGCATCTTTCTTTCCGGGATGAGTTTTGGGCTGCTCTGCGGTGGGCTTGGCGGCCGGAGTCTCACTGAGCGAGGAAACGGTGGGTCTGACGAAGAAAGGTACACCCTGGAGGCCAGCTTCTACGAGAAACTCCCCCACAAGAAGATCCGGTGCAAGCTTTGTCCACGTGAGTGCGTAATCGACGATGCAGAGCGAGGTTACTGTGGAGTTCGGGAAAACCGAGGTGGCGTCTATTATTCATTGGTTTACGCAAGGCCGTGCACGACGCACATAGACCCAATCGAGAAAAAGCCCTTTTTCCACTTCCTCCCTGGAACAATGGCCTTCTCCATGGCCACGGCCGGCTGCAACGTGAACTGCAAATTCTGCCAGAACTGGCAAATTTCGCAGGCTCGTCCAGAACAAATTCGAAGCATCTATATGCCACCCGAAAGGGTTGCAGATTCCGCCCGGGATTCCAGATGCGTCTCCATTGCGTATACCTACAGCGAGCCCATCGTCTTCTATGAGTTTATGCGGGATACAGCGAAGGCAGCTCGCCGGAAAGGCGTGAAAAGCGTAGTAGTTACGGGTGGGTATATTGCTCAGGAACCGTTGAAAGAACTTTGTACACTTGTGGACGCCATCAAAGTGGACTTGAAGGCGTACTCGGAAGATTATTACAAAAACCTGGTAAATGGTGAGCTGAGACCTGTGCTTGACGCGTTGGTGACGATGAAGGAAGCAGGGACATGGACGGAGTTGGTCTATCTGGTGGTACCGACTCTGAATGACAGCGACTCAGAACTGCAGGGATTAGTCAGGTGGATCAAGGCCGAACTTGGCCCCGACGTTCCCCTGCATTTTTCGCGCTTCTACCCTCAGTACCTACTCAAGAACCTTCCTCCCACTCCGATCAGCACCCTCGAGAGGGCCAAACAGATAGCTGATGCAGAAGGGCTGCATTTTGTATACATCGGGAATGTACCCGGTCACCAAGCGGAGAATACCTACTGTCCAGGGTGCGGTGAAATCGTGATCGAACGGACCGGGTACTTGATCAAGACGAACAAGATTAGAAATGGTCGATGCTCCGGTTGTGACGAATTGATACCTGGGGTCTGGAGCACATGATTGCTTGCGCTTAATAACGGGGTTCCCTTACGCGGTGCAGGCCAACTGGCGCCTCCCCGCTCACACGGGGAGTAGCGACTGAGGGGAGTGGGGATGTGGAAGAGGCTTTCTCTCAATGCCTTCATTCTTATGGGAGGGCTTGTCATGATGAACTTTTTTGACTCTATCGTCGGTGGGTCAGGCGAAAAGATCAGAAGACCCGCCGTCTCGGGAACGTTCTATCCGAAAGATTCAGATCAACTCCGGCAATCGGTGGATCGAATGCTCTCCGAAGCGAGTCCGCCTCAAATCCCGGGCCGGATCATCGCCTTGATATCCCCTCACGCTGGATATACTTATTCGGGTCACGTGGCAGCTCACGGCTATGCAGCCATCAAGGGAAAGCCCTTTCGTCGCGTCGTCATAATCTCTCCGAGTCATGTTGAGTCTTTTCAAGGTGCGGCTGTTTACAACGGTGACGCTTACCAGACCCCCCTCGGGACTATTCCAGTGGACAAGGCTTTTTGCAGCCGGCTCACATCGAAGGATTCACTCATCAAGCATACGGAACAAGGCCATCGCATAGCGTTCCAGGGCCGGGGCGAACACGCCCTCGAAGTTCAGTTACCGTTTCTCCAACGGGCTTTGCAGGATTTCGAGATTGTACCTATCGTTATGGGGGATCAGACACTCGAGACATGCCGGGCCCTGGGAGCAGCAATAGCCGCGCTCGCCAAAGATTCAGATACGTTAATCGTGGCCAGTTCAGACCTGTCCCATTACCACCCTTACGATGAAGCCGTGAAACTGGACCGGAAAGTGATAGATGCTGTAGCTCGATGGGACTACCTGAGCCTCCTTCACAATCTATCCACCCGGTCATGGGAGGCTTGTGGGGGAGGACCCATAGCGGCAGCGATGATGGCTTCCGAAGAGATGGGGGCGACTCAGGCCAAAATACTTCGCTATGCCAATTCAGGTGATGTCCCGCCTGGCGACCGAAGCCACGTGGTCGGGTATGTCTCAGCTGTACTCTACAAGCCCAGCGGTGAGGCAGGCTTGGAATTGCCTGACGCGGAGCTCGGCGAGAAGGAAAAAGAGACCTTGCTTCAGATTTCCAGAGGATCGGTTGCATCAGCTGTCAGGGGCGGCAATCCTGACGACTATTCGCCACCAGTCGATGAAGCGCTTCAGGAGGACGCGGCAGTTTTTGTCACACTTAAGAAGCATGGCGAGTTGCGTGGCTGCGTAGGCAGCGTCCTTGCCACCGAACCACTGGCCATGGCTGTTGCCAACGCAGCGGCCAACGCAGCTCTCAATGACCACAGATTCCCGGCTGTCAGGGAAGACGAACTTGCTGAGCTTGACTATGAGATATCTGTACTCTCCCCCTTCCGTCGGATAACAGACGTCGCCCAACTCAAGGTTGGCCGGCATGGGTTGCTGATTGAAAAGGGTAACTACAGGGGATTACTGCTTCCACAAGTGGCTACCGAGCATGGCTGGGATGCTGTCACATTTCTCGAACACACTTGTGTGAAGGCAGGGCTCCCGCCAACCGCCTGGAAGGAACCCGAGGCCGATATATACATTTTCTCGGCCAATGTCTTTGGTAAGGTTGAGTAACGGAAGAGGTCACGACGCTGTGCATCGCTAAGCCGGGGAGACTTCCACCTTTGTCGTGAACTTAATCGTAAGCTTCGTCGAAGTCTTACCAGCCATATCGACAAGGTTTACGACAAAGCTTGCGACGAGAACGTCCCCTGAATTACTCGCAATTTCTGTAGTTGAAGACTCCCTCCTAAACCCTTGCTTTCCCATACTTTGTAGCTCCATTTGAGACTTGTTTGATCTTCCTTTGAGAAAGATTAGGCAAGGCTTTCCACACCTTCAGGACTCCCTGAGGTCGGGCTTGTTACTCCTGGGTGCAACGCCACCCAAACAAAGGAGTTCAAGCCATGAATGGTCTTACGAAATGGGCAGTTGCAGGAATCATCACGGGCACCCTGTCAGGGTTTTGCTTCCCCATGAATTCGCCCAGGGAAATACCCTTTACACTTCACAATGGGCACCTCATTCTGGTTAAAGGCAGCATCGGAGAATGCCAGGATCTGAACCTCCTCATCGACACCGGTGCCAGTACAACACTCGTAAACAGCCCTCTTGCCAAGAAGCTGAAACTCGGCGGAAAGAAGAAGGTACTGTTCGCATATGGGAAGAAAATCAAGGCGAGAAGTACCATTCTGCACAATGTTCAGGTGGGGAACACCCGGTTTACTCCGGTCTCTGCTTCGATTGCTGACCTTTCCGTCCTTCCCGGCATCGGGCGGAAGATCGACGCAATCATTGGAACGAACGCCTTGGTGCGTGCCAACTTCACAATTGACTACCAGTCAAAACAGCTCATTTTCAATCCCGACCGGCCTCTGAAAACGACAACCGAGCTCGATGCTACGGACCTCAAACTTGTTGTTAAACTCCACGTCCAGGACCAGACCGTTCGACTGCTGGTTGATTCCGGCGCTGGGGACGTCATCCT
>JAUWTT010000595.1 GCA_030614585.1 Acidobacteriota bacterium | reverse complement strand
GAAGTGCAGGACAACCTGACCGTTTGGCGATTTTAGTTCCGTCGCCGCCGCCGGGGAAGACAGCAACAGCACGAGGAACAGCAGGGCAGGCGCCTTATTCATCGGCGGAATCTCCAAGGTTGGGACAACACCTTCTTTCTGACGATACTCTCGGAGAGCAAGGGCCATCGTTGCTCTCCCGGATTGTACCAGAGTGCCTCGCAGTCGTCCTGCGGTGGCGGTCCGACCCCAAACCAGACAGCGGATTTTCGATTTGCGAATGAAAGGAAGAGGAAGCATTTGACATTTGGCACTTGTCATTCGACATTTGCCCTGGGCCTACCTGAACGAGATCTTCTCTGCTACGTCAGAGAAGAACTCCCTCGACCAGACTTGCACTATCTCAGTATCGACTCTGCACTTTCCAGACTTTCTTTCCTCCAAACCCGACAGGCCAACCGCGAATGCCACTGATGAACTTGAACCACCTGGGAGATCTTCGATTGAATAACCTCCATAAGGATCGGTCTTTACCCAGCGATCTTTTGGGGTGGAAGGACGAAATGCTGGGCCAGAGAAGAAGGTCCCTATATAAACTCCTTCGATTGGATTTCCCGTTTCAGACAAGACACGGCCTTTTACTTTCCACTCCGGTCACTGGATTCTAGGTTTCTGGCTGAAAGGTGGCACATTGCCCGAGTGCACCTCATAAAGGCGCTTGTGAGTCGCTTTCAAAGCCGCCACCATTTCAACATAGGGACGGTCAGTAACATCCACGAGCCCGATGTTGTAGTTCTCCCCGTCCATTCGTCCAGTAACGGATTGGTCAACCCACTGGAACCAGCTTGTGCCTATCAAAGCAGGCAGGGTGGCCGCCTGTTCAACATAGTAACGATAGGCAACACCTCGCTCCTCTTGGCTGGATACCTGTACCAGCCCTGCCGCAAGGCCATTAGCGGGTACGCCAAAATGAAACTCCCCTATGACGATCGGAAGCTCTGTCACTTCGTATATCTGCTCAATCACCTCCGGATCAAGAGAGTATCGGTACGAGTTCATGCTGTAGACGTCAAAGCTCCTTGAAGTACGAAGCATTTCCTCCGGAGGGGCATGGCCACCGAACCGTAAACCCAGATTCAGGTGGTTGGGATCATGTCTCTGTAACGCTGCGTTGATGACCTCGACAAATTTCTCAAAGGCTTTGTAGACAAAAGCTTTGCGCCGCTCTGGCGTATCGCCCTCCGCCAGGAACTTCTTTGCCTCCTCCTGAATGGCACTCGGTTTTCCATCCAGGATGATGTCCACGACCAGAGACTCCTTGCCGGGCCAGGGCGGTTCATTGCCTATGAAATATCCCACGAGATAAGGATCGTCCTTTCGCGGTGCGCACTGCTCGGCGGCAGCTTTGTCAACCATTGCCGGCCACTCGGTCGAATAGACATCGGGCATTCCCAGGAAGCCGCCTCGCATGCCCCATCCACGTAAGTACACGATATAAGGCTTTTGATGTGTATCCCAGAGCGCCGAATCACTCCAGTTTCCAATCGTGTTGAGGCCCCAGTCTTCAAGGCGCCGGATCGCCAGATCTGTGTATTTCGTCTCCCACTCTGGACCGAAGCGCCGAGACAGATTCCATGAATAGAAACCAGGCTCCACTGGGCGTCCATCCCTCAGTGTACGTAGGTCTGAAGGGGGCAGTGCTGCGTAGTAACTCTCACGGCCTGCCACTCTCGAGAGTGAACCTCCGCCCCTCATGCCGGTGGAACAAGTGGAAAAGAAGAGATGGCCATCAGGGTCCACAAACCACCATTTCCCATCAACTTGCTCAACCCGGAAGAAGCCTGTTGCCTCGGCCTGCGTGTTCTTGTAACCACCGTACTTTCCGTAATTAAAGTCTCCTGAACCCAGTGATTCCTCTTCTTCGGCCCACTCTTGCTGGAGCTGCTCCAGGCTTGTGATCTTGCCAGGCCAGTCCGAGGGAATCCACTGCCCGAATTCGTCCACCAGGGGTATCGGATCAAGGGCCTCGGAGCCCGGGTCTTCCTTTGCCAGTTCAAAAGAACGAATCTCCAAAGTCGGTTTCCCGAACGGATACTCCATGGTGACCCCAATTGCCTCGACAGAGTCCAGTGGGCCGTATTTGCCTCCTGTACCTACCCAAAACGAGTTCCTGGGCACTTTCCCGACGGAGGCCATATCAAATCCCTCTCGGTTGGGCTCTCGGTAATACCGAAGTGGAATGGCTGTGCGAATCCAGCCATTTGCCAAGGGGTGCATTCGCCTGGCCTGCACCAGATCTGAGCTGTAGAAACTCAAATAGAATCGCTGCGGTGAGGACGCTCTCATTTCCAAAACCAGGAACTCAAAATCCGACCAATCCGAGGGCAGCGGAGGATTCAGCTCCTGAAGTGCCCACTTATGCTCTGACTTGGTTCCATCGAACTCTACCCTAATAACTTCGGCACTCTGGGTCTGGCAGCCGATGGCAGGGAACACTAGCAACATAAATCCGGTCAATAATCGAGTCATCGATTTCCTCCTGTAGCCCTTGCGCTACTGCAACCCCGAACACTCCGTTCAGTCGATTTGGAAGTCTCTATCCTACTGAGAATTACGGTACTTCGCCAGGGAAGTGTTTGTGGACATCTCCTGCAGCGCCGCGGTGGATAAGGAATCAACCTGTCCCCTTCTGCGCGATCACCGTTGTGGTGAACCAACTTCATTGAGAGGAAGACCATATTGCAGCGAAGAGACTTTCTTAAATCATCGCTTTGCGGGAGCGTGGCGCACGTTTGGGCAACTTTGGAGTCACCGACGTCAGCCCCCCCCCAGCCGAAACTTGGGTTACGGTTGCTGAGTGGATGCAGACGTGGGGACCGGACCACATTTCACCGATCGACAATCCGTACGGAAGCGACGGCAGAGTTTGGGTTGCCAGGATTCATTGGAAACAGAGAAACAAGCTCTTTGCTGTGTAGATCTCAAGAACATCGTCTCTATTGGGTGGAACTGGAAGAGCCAACCAGTCCCCATCTCTTTTCTTCACAGCCAGGATG
>JAUWTT010000270.1 GCA_030614585.1 Acidobacteriota bacterium | reverse complement strand
CGCTCACTACTTACTACTTACTACTTACTACGATCACCGATTACCGATTACCGATCACCGATCACTACGCCGAAACCGGGATTCTCATTTGAAATTGAGCGGCTTCTCGGAGATAGTAGTGTGGTCATTTCGCTCGGTTGTATTTCGGCTGGAGGGAGATATGAAAAAAAGACTGGTGAAGATTGCATTGTTCAGTTTAGCGATTGCGATTTCCTCGTGTCAGGAGGAAGGAAAAGAAATGGAAAATGTGGACGACGCGACGGAAAGCAGCGCGCTTCTCGCCAAATACACCCCAGTGAGGTTGACCACTGATCTGGCCGTTCTAACAGATCGTCAAAGGGAGATGATCCCGCTGCTCATTGAGGCTGCTCAGATCATGGATCAGCTTTTCTGGCAGGATGCGTATGGGGATCGGGAAGCTCTCCTGAACTCCATCGAAGATCCGGATCTCCGTCGCTTCACAGAAATCAACTATGGCCCGTGGGACCGGTTGGATGGCGACAAGCCTTTCATCGATGGATTTGGCCCCAAACCCCTCGGTGCGAACTTCTATCCTGCCGACATGAGCAAAGAGGAGTTTGAACAGGCCAGTGGTCAATCAGACGAGCTCGGGGAAGCGTTCACTTCCCTCTACACGCTGATCAGGCGGGATGACGCGGGCAAGCTTGTTCCGATTGCATACCGGGAGGCTTATGCAGAGGAAGTCGCAAGGGTAGCCGAGAAGCTGAAAGCTGCTTCTGAACTGGCGGAAGACCCCGGCCTGAAGACGTACCTCGTCGCGCGAGCGGATGCTCTGTTAAGCGACGAATACCAACCAAGCGACCTCGCCTGGATGGACATGAAGGAGAATGCTATCGACGTCGTGATCGGACCGATCGAGACGTATGAGGACAAACTCTTCGGCTACAAAGCGGCTCATTCGGCCTACGTGCTGGTCAAGGACCTCGAGTGGAGCCAGAGGTTGGCTCGATACACAGAGTTCCTTCCCGAGCTGCAGAAGGGGCTTCCCGTCCCCGAGCAGTACAAACAGGAAGAACCGGGGGGCGAATCACAGCTGAACGCCTATGATGTTGTCTACTACGCGGGAGACTGTAACGCGGGCTCAAAGACGATCGCTATCAATCTGACGAACGATCCCGAAGTGCAGCTGCAGAAAGGCGCTCGGCGCCTCCAGTTGAAGAATGCCATGCGTGCCAAGTTCGACATGATTCTCGTTCCTATTGCCGAGTTCCTCATTGCTGAAGATCAGCGGAAACACATCACCTTTGACGCCTTCTTTCAGAACACGATGTTTCACGAAGTTGCCCACGGATTGGGTATCAAGAACACGTTGACTGGCCAAGGTGCCGTCCGGACTGCCCTGAAGGAACAAGCCTCAGCTTTCGAGGAAGGAAAAGCCGATATTCTTGGACTCTACATGATCACCCAGCTTATTGAGCGAGGTGAACTCGAGGACGCGGACTTCAAGGACAATTACGTGACCTTCATGGCGGGGATCATTCGCTCGATCCGCTTTGGGTCTTCCAGTGCCCACGGACGTGCCAACTTGATGCGTTTCAACTATTTCAAGGAACAGGGCGCCTTTTCTCGTGACCCTTCCACAAGTACCTACCGGGTCGATTTTGATCGAATGGCAGAAGCGATCGATTCCCTCTCGGAGAAGATACTGACGATTCAGGGCGATGGAGACTACGATGCGGCGAAGGCGATGATGGAGAGACTGGGTCGGCTTGATGAACAATTGGAGTCTGATCTGGCACGGATTACAGCACAGGGCATCCCAACGGACATCATCTTCGACCAGGGAATGTCGGTCCTCCAGTAACCGTAAGACAAGCATCCCTGCTTGTCACGTTGGTACGTAGCAGTTTCGTGACGACCTGGAAGGTCATCTTCCTCCCAGTTCCGCATCATCCAAAACAAGATTCCACAGCGGAAGATAAGCTTCCAGCTTGTCATTGGTTGTGAACACTGGCGTAGTGAAGATTGGCCCCCGGTCTGGAATCCCGGGGCTCCGTATCGAGAAAACGTGATGTTTTTTCGGCTTTCGTTGAAAACAACCATCACTTTCATACGGAGCCGGGCCCTTTCAGGGTCCGGGCACGGTGGTCTCTCCTTTGGGCAACAGACCCTTTCAGGGCCCGGAGTACTCAGCCAACTTTTCGAACGCATTCACAATAACCCACTCATCTGCTTGGTGCCCCTGGTGTCTTGGTGGTAAATCCCAGTATGAAGAAGCTGTCTCGTCTCGAGAATAACATCGCGATTTGCGCTATGCTCTTTCCTGATCCAGTAGGTTGCCCATGGCCAGGAATGAAAAATCATATCGAACCCTCGGATTGAAACAGGATTCTACGCTGGAAGAGATCGCTCGTGCCTATGAGCGCATGAAAGTGGCCTGGGACCCCGATCGATTCGTGGGCAACGCCCCTCTGGAAAAGAGGGCCGCTGAGAAGCTGAAGGAGATCGAGAGAGCGTACACGAGTCTTCTCGAAGCTCATGGAGTCGATGTCTCCCATGGCCCACCCGCCTCGCTGTTCGACGATGCTCTGGCCGAAAGACTGGCCAAACCTCGGAAAGGAATTCCCAAGTGGGCACTGGCCGCAGTAGTTGCCGTCGCGATTGGGATCATACTGGTCCTGGTGCTGGGAACCGAGGACGAACCGACCGCAGGTGAGGAGACGACTACTGCAGATCCTCAGGAGATTGAGGAGTTGGCCCCGGCTGCAGGTGAGACGACTCCCGCTCAAAAACAACCTGCCGTGGAAATCCGTCAGCCCAAAGTGCAACAGCCAACCCCTTTACCCAGTGCTCGAGAGTCAACCCGCCCCGCCACCCGGAGATCAACTCCGATCTACGTGGCTTTTGAGATGCTGCAGGCTAAGTCCCCGACCGTTCAAAGACTGGTGAGTGGTGGTTATCCGGACCTCCGGTACAAGGGGTGGAAAGCTCTCAAGGCCGATCCTCCCAAGGTGACAATAGCGTTGCTGGCTGAAAAGCAGGGAGACGCGAAAGCCACCACCTATCTCTGGTCGATCGACATGGAAAATGAAAAAGTGACGGCACTCAATAGACAGGCAGTGGAACTCGACGCCCCGAGGCATCCAAGTGCCCGGCCGAAACTGGTCCGGGAGGATTGAGTGTCAACCTCAAGGGGTAGGTGCTACGGCACCATGACTCGACAGGCTTGGTGACCTTGGTGCCTTGGTGGTAAAGACCCTCTGAATCGTCAGAGACGTCCGTACAGCCTCTCCGTATTCTCGACAACGACTTCGATGAGGGAATCGAGGGATACCCTCTTGATCTCAGCGATCGCCTCGAGGGAAATCTTTACATTTGCCGGTTCGTTTCGTTGCCCGGGTTCCGGACCCAGAACAGGACTGTCGGTTTCGACGAGCAGACATTCGAGAGGAAGCTGCCGGACCAGCTTCTGTTTCTGTCGGGACCGGACGATCGAAGGCGGAACCGAGAAGAAGAAACCAGCTTCAACGGCGGGCAGCGCGGTAGAGGCCTTTCCGTCAAAAGCATGAAGCTGAACTCGACGGGCACCCTCTTCAAGGAGCATGGCGATGGCATGCCTGCCTGCCGAGCGGGAGTGAACATTGAGAGGCAAGTCCAGCTCGGCCGCAAGTTTGATGAAACCACGGAAGATATCACGCTGAACTTCCTGTTCGCCGTCCTCCTTCACTTTCCAGAAATCCAAACCTACTTCGCCTATGCAAACCAGGTTCGACCTCTCGGCCCGAATGAAATCGCACATCTGAGCAGCTTCGTCCAGATTCAAATGGGTGGGATACAATCCCGCTCCCGGAACAATCATCGGGTGTTCATCGGCCAGCTGCAGGTTCTTGCGGGCATCCGACAGGTTTTCACCAATAGCGACGATCCCTCCGACCCCTGATTCCCGGGCCCTCTCGAGAACGCTGGCCCGGTCTTCGTCAAAGACTGCATCGCAGATGTGTGTATGCGTATCAATCAGCTTCATCGCATTGGTCTCTACAGCTTTGACCCGACAGGCTGAAGATTCACCACCAAGACACCAAGATCACCAAGAAGAGAGGGTTTGCCTTTGGTGTCCGTGGTGCCTTGGTGGTGAGGCAGTTAATTGTCCCCCAGTTCCTAGTTTCCGCCAAACAAGCCGGCAATCAAATAACAGACCAGTGCGATGCTCCCTGCAAGGAGCGCGTAAGGCAGCTGAGTGCGTACGTGGTCAATGTGATCCGAAGCCGAAGCCATCGAGGAGATTATTGTGGTGTCGGAGATCGGAGAGCAGTGGTCACCGAAGACTCCACCGCCCAGAACCGCTGCAATGGTGGGTCCCACGGGGGCGCCCAATGTCATTGCCACCGGTAGGAAGACCGGCATCATGATGGCGAAGGTTCCGAAACTGGTTCCCGTCGAGAATGCGGTGAAAGCGGACACGAGAAAGGTGAGTGCCGGTACCAGAACAGGATTGACCAGGCCACCGGCTTCCGAGGCTACGTAAATGCCCGTGCCAAGTTCCCGGCAAGTGGCTCCAAGACTAAAAGCCAGCACCATCAATACTGCCATCGGCATCAGGCCGCCCACACCCTTGAAGAAGAGGTCCACCATTTCGGAAATCGAAAGGAGTCCCTGAACCTGGTAGAGTAACGCTGCACCAACCAGTGCCGCCAGAACGCCCCACAGAACTGAAGTTGATCCTGAACCTTTCAGAATGTCACCGTCTCCTGTGATCAGTAAGCCGACTGGAATCATCAGCACCATGATGAGAATCGGGACCAACATGTTATATGCGCGGGGCTGCACACCTTGCTTTGGCTCGATCTCGATCACCTCAGTGGAGATGAGCGGCTCAGCCCCATCTCTCAGTACTTTGCCTTCCACCCGGGCGCGATACTCCGCCTTTCGCATTGGGCCCAAATTCCAATCGAACAGGATGACAATCACTACCAGCAGCACCGCAAAGATTGCATAGAAGTTGAAGGGCATTGACTTGGCGAAGGCCAGCACCGGGTTCTCAATCCCCTGAGCAGCCAACAGTCCAATGACGACTGCACCCCAGGCATTCAACGGAATGAGGATACAGATCGGTGCGGATGTGGAATCGAGGATATAGGCTAGTTTTTCGCGGGAGATCTTCATTCGGTCAAAAACCGGCCTCGCAATGGCGCCTCGGACGAGTATCGTAATGCTTGATTCAATAAAGAGCACCAGCCCAATCAACCAGGACAGCATAGCGGCCCGTTTGCGGGAACGGCTCCAGCCACGTTGGGCGGCCCATTGTACGAAGCCCTCCACTCCTCCAGAGCGTTGAATAAATGCCAGGACTGCCCCGACCATCGCGCTAAAGATGACGACCCGCGTGTTTCCGGCATCAGCAAATACATTGATCAGAGAATCTACGGCACCGGCCAGCCCGGCAAGTGGGTTCCAATCGCTGATCACGAGCCAGCCGAACCAGATACCGACGAAGAGAGAAAGAAATACCTGTTTCGTGCGAATGGCGAGGATGATCGCTACCAGCGGAGGAAGAATGGAAACCCAGCCATACGAATCTTGCATGTCTTGGGGCGATTCTATTTTGGCTTTGACAGCCGGTCAAGGCCGGTGGCCGGTAATCGGTAATCAGTAGTCGGTTATCGGTAATCGGTTAACGGGGTAAGGAGATTTACCACCAAGTCACCAAGGGAATCCGTGGTCTACTCACTACTTACCAGTTTCATACTACTTGCTTCCCCTCCGGGTACCTATGTTCCCGGTTCCTCACCGATTACCGATAACCGATGACCGATCACCGGTTTGACATTTGACATCCGACATTCATCCCCTTGTATCCTTCAGGGGCGATGGCCGTCTATATCAAGCTCATTCTGACTGCGCTTTTCTGGGGCGGGACGTTCATCGCCGGGCGTGCGCTTGCGCTGAATGTAGGGCCATATTCCGCAGCATTTCTCAGGTTTCT
>JAUWTT010000264.1 GCA_030614585.1 Acidobacteriota bacterium | reverse complement strand
GGGCCTCACTAATTCAATCACGATCTTGTTGATCTTCTGGCCCGAAAGATCCAAAGGAGACCGCTGTTTCGACACCGACTCAAAAAAGTCGCGGCCGAGATCGATTGCCGAGGAGTGCAGGCGTTTTGGATGCATTTCGACTACGCAGCGATAGTCATACCTCTTTCCCGGATTTGACCAGTCGTGATCGGGGGCCTTCTCAAGCAATCGGGTCGGCAACTCAAGAGCCTCAAGGTGAATTATCAATCTGGTGGGCTGATTCGCCTCTGCTTGGAGAAGCAGGAAATTCGGAGTCTCAGCTGACAATTCAAAAACCTCGGAAACCTCGAGTTCAATTCGATCTGAATTGAGCAAGGCTGGTGAAACCTTGTCCCATTCTTTAACGAAAACCGTCCGAGATTCCTCAGTTACCTGTTTGGATAGTTCCAGAGGTCCTGCAGATAGCGAAGCTACTGATAAGACCAAAATCAACAATCGGATCATGTTCATCTCCACCTGCCGAGAAATGCATAGAGGGCAGCAACTCACAATGGCTTCATCGATTGTACGTCTTTCAGGATCTTAGACAACAGGAATCACATGCATTCTCTTTACCTTGACCAAAAGACCGCCTCTCAGCCCTCTTCAATCAAGAACGCAGTTAGGATAGACTCGGGCGAGCAAACGCCGGCCGTGGCCGTTCACGAACTCGGAGCCGAGAGTAATGGTAGACATCATGCCAAGACAATTCACTCTCGTTGCTTGGCAGAACGGTCATTCTTCTGGTTCTCAGCCGCCACATTCTTGTTCGAAAACGGAGTTTCAAAGGAGCTTGCATGCGTACTCGAGTACTAAAACTGAGAGCAGGGATCTGCTCCATTCTTACCCTTTCTGCTCTATTGACGGGCTGCACTTCACAAGAAAATGGCGATGCGGGCGCCAACAGGCGACCAGGCATTAGGGAGCTTTATCAGGCTCCGCCCCAGGGCGTGCATTCCCGCTGGGCGAGTGCCGAGAACCTTTATGCGGAGAAAGGGCAAGGAGGGGCAACCAACCAGGGTGCCAAGGGAGATGCTTTCTTTATCGTTGCACCGGGCGAGAAGAAGACGATTTTCGATCAGAAGGGAGCAGGGTTGATCACTCGTATCTGGCTCACCGGGACATTCGTCTGGGCACCTGAGATCAGAAGGATGATCAGGATCGACATGTTTTGGGACGGAGCAAAACGACCGGCAGTATCTTCACCGCTCTCCGATTTCTTTGGATTGGGTCTCGGTCAGCTGAAACCGTTTGAGAATGAGCTCTTTTCCCAGCCGGAGGGCAAGTCCTTCAACTGCTATATCCCAATGCCTTACAAGACGGCCGCTCGCATCGAGATCACCAACGAGTCGAAATTCTACATGATGCTCTACTACGACGTAGACTTCCTCCAGGTCGGGTCTCACGATGAAGACATGTTGTATTTCCACACGTATTGGAGCAGGTCTCCCAAAACCGAATTGGGGAAAGACTTCGAGATATTGCCCAAAGTGGCAGGAAAGGGCCGGTTTCTGGGCACGAATATCGGTGTGATCGGAAATTCAGACTATACAGGCACCTGGTTTGGTGAAGGTGAGGTTAAGATATATGTAGATGGAGACCGTGACCTCCCAACGTTGGTGGGTACGGGTACAGAGGACTACATCGGCACCGGCTGGGGGCAGGGTGAATATCAGGGGCGCTTTCAAGGATCCCTCATCTCTGACCGGGAAACTGACCTCTACGCATTCTATCGATACCACGTGCCGGATCCTGTCTACTTCCATAAAGACTGCCGAGTCACTATCCAGCAAATAGGTAACGCTCAGAAGCCAAAGATCCTCGAGATGTTGAAAAACGGAGCAGAATTGGAGGTAGTGTGGGTCTATAAGTTTGATGATCTTTCCAGATCGACCACCGCCCCTCAGTCCATGCGCTTACTGGATATGGAGGATGCTCCAAATGTGGAGGACCCCGATTTCCCAATCGGGTCAACTAACTTCTATCGAAGAGACGATGTGTCGGCCACAGCGTATTTCTATTTGGATAGTCCGGAGAGTAGTCTTCCAGAATTACCCCCAGTTGATCTAAGAACTTTGGATTTGCAGGAACGCGTCTTCGACGTTTTGAACAAAGACTGAGCCGAATGATTTGAATCTCTCTTCGCCTTTGCGTTCTTTGCGTGAAATGAATTGAGTTCGCGCAAAGGCGCCTTATCCGCTGTCCGCTTTGCCGCCTTATCTGCCTTGACTCCCAATCTCCCCCGCACTTACCATCCAATTTTGAGTGGAGGTTGCCTTGCAATCCACATGGGGGCTGTTCAATTCACAGAAGCCGGGTACGAGCGTTCAGCCTATGACAGAAACCTTTTAGTCTGGAGCACTGATGCCAATGAGCGAACAGAGCAAACGAGCCAATGAAACGTCCCGTCGACAGTTCATTAAAAGTACGTCCGTGGGCGTAGCGGGCGCAGCAGCTGTCAGCGAGTTCCCTTTTGTTCAAACTGTCCGTGCCGCTTCGGACCTAGAGATCAGAATCGCTCTGGTTGGCTGCGGCGGTAGGGGGGCAGGTGCGGTCCTTGATGCCGTGGGTGCAGCCACGAAGGTGATTTATCCCCAGAGTGGTTACCACACGGAGGACGCTGCCCTGGGGGCTAGTATTGAACGAAAGGACATCGAGGTCGTCGCATTAGCTGACGTTTTTGAAGACCGCCTGGTTCGGTGCATTGAGCAACTTGAGAAGGTTGGGATCAAGATAGCCAAAAACAGGCGTTTTATAGGAGTCGATGGCTACAAAGAGCTGCTCGAAGTCCCCGAGGTGAACTACGTGATTCTGGCCACTCCTCCCCACTTTCGCCCTATACAGCTTATGGCTTCTGTTGAAGCCGGAAAGCATGTGTTTATGGAGAAACCGGCGGCAGTTGATGTTCCCGGTGTCAGGCTAGTGATGGAAGCGGGCGAATTAGCGAAGCAAAAAGGACTGGGCATTGCGGCAGGAACACAGCGGCGGCACAGGAAGAGTTACCAGACCACGATCAAACGAATCCATGAAGGGGCTCTCGGAAGAATCCTTTACGGTAAATGTTACTGGAACGGTGGCCAAATCTGGGTGATCGACCGTCAGCCTAGCTGGAGCGACATGGAATGGCAGCTACGGAATTGGAACTACTTCACCTGGCTTGCGGGAGACCATATCGTGGAACAGCACGTCCACAATCTGGACATTATGAATTGGGCACTTCAGGCACATCCCGTGAAGGCAGTCTCGGGCCTGGGTGGGCGCCAGGTGCGGACAGGAGAGCGCCATGGCCACATTTTTGATCACTTCGCAGTTGAGTTCGAGTACCCGGGCGGAGTCACGATGTTCAGCCAGTCCCGACAAATCAATGGCTGCCAGAACATCGTCGGTGAGGAGCTGGTCGGAACCCTGGGCAACAGCAACTGTCGAGATCGCATTGAGCTGTATGGGGAAGAAGAACCCTGGCAGTACCAAGAACGGGACTCCAGTCCTTATCAGCAGGAACACCAAGATCTGATCAACAGCATACGGGCTGGAAAACCGATCAACGAAGCCCAAGCTGTAGCCGAAAGCACCATGACGGGGATCATCGGCCGAGAGGCTGTCTACAGTGGCCAGGCAGTGGAGTGGGATAAGGCGATGGAATCGACGACGCGTTTGGGCCCAGACAGCTACGAGTTCGGTGATTATCCGATTCCTGAGATTGCTATGCCAGGTAAGTACCGGTTTAGCTAGTTCAAGAGCTCCTTCCATGCAGGAGACTTGGCTGGGGAAGGGTAGGCTTGCCCCAGGTGAGGGCAGGAAGTGCCCAAGTGCCTTTCCACCTGGCCGCAGTTCAGATATATTGACCCAATTCTCCAACGAGCAGGCGGTTCTGTTTCGAATAGAAGTGTCCTGAGATACGTTGTTTCCTTGACCCAGTTGCGATCTCCTGTAAACTGATGGCCCGATGGGGGCGAGAGTGAAACGCTGAATTGAGGAGACCTAACTATGACTGATAAAGCACCCTGGGTGACATACCGTCCTGAACTTAAGGTTCTGGATTGCACAATCCGAGATGGAGGATTGGTGAACAACAGCCACTTCTCCGATGACTTCGTTCGAGCCGTTTATGACACTTGTGTACAGGCCGGCCTCGACTACATGGAGATTGGATACAAGAATTCGCCGCGCTTGTTCCCGGAAAGCGAGTATGGTCCGTGGCGGCGCTGTGACGAGGAAGATATGCGCCGGGTGGTTGGCGATCACGATCCAGTTGCGACAGGGCTCAAGCTGACGGCCATGGCCGATGCAGGTAAGAGCGATTGGAAGACCCAAATCACCCCAGCCAAGGACAGTGTTCTCGATGTGATTCGTGTAGCCTGCTACGTCCACCAAATCCCGGAAGCCGTGGACATGATTCAGCATGCGCATGAACAGGGTTATGAGGCAACCGTAAACCTGATGGCCATATCTATTGTTCAGGAAGTGGAAATTCTGCAAGCCCTGGAAGTCTTTGTCGAAACACCGGCGACCACGATCGTGGTCGTAGACAGCTTTGGTGCACTCTATCGTGAGCAGGTAGACAACCTGGTGGGAACCTACCTTGCTGCGATGGAAGGAACTGGCAAGCACGTGGGCATTCACGCGCACAATAATCAACAACTCGCGTTTGCCAATACGATAGAAGCTATTATCCAAGGTGCCAACCGGGCGGACGCATCAATGGCTGGGATAGGCCGCGGTGCCGGAAACTGCGCCATGGAACTGCTCATCGGGTTTCTGCGCAACCCAAAGTTCAAGCTGCGCCCAATCCTTCGACTTTTACAGGACGAGATGCTCAAGCTTCGCGAAGAAATCGAGTGGGGCCCATCTGTGCCCTACAATCTCACTGGTCAGCTCAACCGACACCCTCGCGAGGCCATCAAGGTCAGGGAAGGAAGCGATCCAGACAATTACGTTGCTTTTTATGATCAGCAGGTAAGGGACATCTGAATCAAGGCCGCTCAGATCAGGGTCGACATTCTTCAGCAGAACTCGGCTGGAGTCGTTCGGCCTGTTCCGGACGGCAGACCCGCCGTCCCGTTACGTGACCTCATAGGAACGGTAGGCTAGCTGAACCGGATTCCGAGAAGTCTAAAAGCCCTGGCCAGAGCATCCTTCATTGTAGCTGTCGTTCTAACCTCCCCCAGATTAACCCCGAGATCAACCAGATTGTGGGCGACCATGGGCAAGACACCCGAGATGATGCACTCACACCCCATCAATTGACTTGCCTTCGCGACCTTCGCCAGGTAACTCGCAACCTGAGCATCCATCTCGGTAACACCGCTGATATCCCGAGTGGTACATATGAAAACCGGCGAGTCGGCGATCTGTGCTTCGCTGACAACAACTTCCACGGGGAATTCTTCCCCCGTCAGAGCCCGGCCGACTGCCTCAACTGGACTCCCAGATTCTGCGACGTCACGAAACCACCGTTGAACAGGCCTAGCTGAATCCAGTACATCAGGATCGCCCGCCACTGGAGGGGCCAGGACGCGCAAAACAGGTTCCCCAGACATCTCCAAAGCAACTGCCCCAAACATCGTTTCTGCGGCCGGATTCAAAGTCTCGATCTTGAGTGACTCCTGGGAAATCATCAGTATCCCGTCCAAAGCCCGATCGAAGATCACTTTCATTCTCGACTGGACCTCTTCGGTCTCTGCCTTGGCTCGATGCAGGGCGCCCGACAGTTGATCGACCATGCCATTGAACGTGCCTCCGAGAATTGCGAGTTCGTCACGTCCCTTTAGCAGGCTGCGGACACTCAAGTCACCCTGGGCAATCCGGTTTGCGGTTACCACAAGGGCATTGACCCTCTTCACCACTCGGAAGTAGAGAATCGCCGCCATCGCAAACAGTATGGCTGCGAGCAAGCCTCCCGTAACAAACAAACTCAAGAAAAGTTTCCAGGCGTTCCTGTTAAGGTCCATGAGTCCGAAAGAAGTTCGCTCGTCGACCATCTGAAGAAACTGTCCAATGGGCTGCATGATGTGCGCTTTGGAGGCGT
>JAUWTT010000549.1 GCA_030614585.1 Acidobacteriota bacterium | reverse complement strand
GCTCTTCTCGGCTCCTCCGAGCGCGTAGATCGAAACGAGAAGAATCAAAACGAGTAGAGTGAAGGCTGGTTTCTTAATCATTTCGGAATCTTAGCACGGGAACCTCGGAAAGAACTCGAGAAAGTTCGTTTCAATTCTGCGTCAATCACAGACGGCCCTGCGGTGGAGAGGATCGGGTTTTCCGTTCGAGTTTCGACCTTCAGGTTTGGGATTTGGTCCTTGGGGCTTGGGACTTGACCATGGGGGGTGGAAACTACTGTACAGGCAATACATAATGGTCCACAACAACGAGGAGAGTCGCGATGAAGAACCCGAAGATAGCCGCCTTCGTTTCTGCCCTGTGTTTTGTGCTTCTACTCGCCTGCGGAGGAGATCCAAACCGGGAACTCGTGAAGAGTGTCGAAGCCGGTGATGTTTCGACGGTTCGCGAGTTGTTGTTGGGAGGTGCCGATTCCGGCCTGCTGATTTCCAGGGGTAGGACCCTGCTGATGCCTGCTGCAGAGCAGGGCAACCTCGAAATCGTGGATGCACTACTTGAAGCAGGGGCTGACCTGACCGTGGTTGACAAGAACGGCACAACGGCTTTGATGTGGGCGTCGGGGGCAGGGCAAACGGAGGTATCAAAGCAGCTCATCGAACGGGGGGCTGATGTTAGTGCCCAGGATAACAACGGCCTGTCAGCACTGGGTTTTGCTGCTCAGGGTGGCCACGCTCAAACAGCAGAGCTCTTGCTTTCGAGTGGTGCCGATGTGAACGCTGAGGATGGTAACGGTCGAACTCCCCTGATTCTTGCAGCCTCGAACGGCGACGCAGAAACGATCAAAATCCTGACAGCCGGTGGAGCTGAAGTTCAAGCCAAAGATGACGGGAACTGGCCGGCTCTGATGTGGGCTTCACTGGGAGGTCATACGGAGACAGTCAACGCGCTTCTGGAAAGTGGTGCGCGGGTTACCGAACAAGACGACGCGGGCCGGACCGCTCTGATGCAGGCTGCTTCGGAGGGACATACTGAAACCGTGAAGGCCCTGCTGGCAAAACGAGCTGAGGTCCGAGAAAGCGATAACGAAGGTCGAACCGCTTTGATGCTTGCAGCGTCTAACGGCCGGACGGAAACTTTGGAGTTCTTGCTGTCTCGAGGCGCCGAAATCAACGTATGGACTAACGTCGGGCGTACAGCTCTGATGTGGGCCTCCGAGGGTGGGCATACCGACACCGTCAAAGCTCTGCTGAGCAGAAGAGCAACCGTCAACTGGAAGGACGGTGATGGTTGGACAGCCCTGGTGTGGGCTGTGGACAAAGGGCACACGGATACGGTCGTAGCACTTCTGGCTAAAGGTGCGACAGTAAACATAAAAGACAAGTCAGGTTTCCCTGTTTTAGCTCGTGCGGCCGGGTCTGGCAATACGGAAATTGTCAGGGCCATGCTGGAGAAGGGCGCAAACCCGGATGTGAAAGACAAGGAGGGCATGACACCCCTTATGCACGCTGCATATGAGGGTCATGCCGAAACCGTTAAGGCCTTGATCGAGAAGAAGGCCAACGTGAATGCAACAGCCAAAGACGGATGGACCACTGCCTACCTGTTGGCCGACCAAAAAAGCTACGATGAGATCGTTGCGCTGCTCAAGGCAGCCGGTGGAAAACTGTAGTTCACTGTGATTTGTTCTCGGGAGATTTCTCCTGAAGCAGGGCCATCAGATCCTTGCCACTGGAAGACGGAGTCACTTTCCCCTCCAGGATGATCTCCTTCGCTGAGACCTTGGCCTCATACAGATCTTCATTGGCCCCACTATCCTCACGCAGCGTGGATCCTTTTAGGGAAACTCCGGCAAACAGTCCCTTGGCACGCGAATAAGAGAGAATCTCGGCAGTCATGAGTACATCGGTGGCTGCCTCGGTAGAGCGCCCTTTGGGTCCGGCCGCGGCGGTTGCGTCAGCGCCCAGTTTGACTTTGCTTTTCAGCAGAGATTCCACACCGCTCTGGTTCACTACCAAAAGAAGGAAATCGGTGGCGGAGCCGCCAATTTGAAACCCGAAGCTGGCTCCTTCGAGTCGGTACATTGCCGGCACTCCCCAAGGCCCCTTGTACTCTTTACCGGTGCGACAGATCAGGGCTCCTTTACCGTAGCTGCCTCCGATTCCGAATGCGGCCTTCTTCACTGAAGGCATGACTGCCACGCACTCGGCCTTGTCGAGTAGACCCTGGGGAACCCCTTCAGGGATGTTGAGGATCTCCTTGACGACCCGTGTGCTCTCTGCGAGCCTCTTCTCCTCGTCGTCCTTTGAAGCCATAACGTTTGTAAAAACCAGGCATAAGAGCAACCCGGATATGCAGTACTGAAGCTTGTTCACCTTGTCCTCCCTAAGAAAATCGGTCGATTGTTGATTTTGAATATTGATTGTTAAATCGTGACTATATCGTGACAGAAGTCATTATATACAAGTCATTCTATTGGCTATAAGAAGTCGTTTCATTTGGCTCTCTGGAAACTGATGATTCGTATCCCAGACGTTTCTGAGCCCGGGGGGATTCACCACCAAAGGGCACCAAGGTCACAAAGGAGATGATGGAAAGTTCGAGCGGCGGGAGCGGACACACTACGCCCTTATTGCAAAGTGCCGTCTTGACGATGGCAGCCGGTCGTTTAATCGTTGGGGTCTACTGCGCGAAGACATGCGGTTGTGACCACTCAGATCGACAATCGTCGGACAAGATCACTTAGCGTGAGAATTCTTTCGGATCTGATGTCGCCGTTTCCTACGCAGTTTCCCGCGGCGTTTCCTCTTCTTTTTCAGAACTCCGCTCATTCTGGTTCTCCAGTTACAAGCAGATTATAGCCTTTTTTTGTCGATCCGTGTCAGTTCAGCCGTTTCGCCCAGGTTTCTTCTGTCTGAAGGGCATTTGTGAGAACCTGAATAGAAACAGGTAATTACGTTCAATGTTCTATGGTTTATTGGCCGATATTATAGTCATTATCCACTTGGGATTTGTGCTTTTCGCCATCTTTGGCGGATGCGTGGTTTACCGATGGAAGAAGGTCCTGGTTTTTCACTTGGCTGCTGTTGTCTGGGCAGTAGTTGTCGAAGTGTTCGGTTTAATCTGCCCGCTCACTCCTCTTGAAAACCGATTCCGGCGGATGGCAGGGCAGGACGGATATGAGACGGATTTCGTCGGGCGCTACCTCATGCCGGTGCTCTATCCAGAGGGGATTACAAGGGAAACGCAAATGCTGTTTGGGTTCACAGTCCTTGCGATTAACGTCCTGATCTATGCTTTCTTATGGAGACGCTTACGTGGAAACAAGGGCTGATAAGCGGCTTTGCGTGAAATGAACTCGTCTCACGCCAAGGCGCAAAGTACGCAAAGGTGAGTCAGGCTCTTGGAATGTGGATCAGGTATGGGGGGTTGCCCCCAAAGGCCGTGTCCTCAAGAATCAAAACTAATCTCGTATCTGTGATCCTTCATTAACAACGTTGTCT
>JAUWTT010000144.1 GCA_030614585.1 Acidobacteriota bacterium | reverse complement strand
CGTCTGTTCAAATCGGGCCCTGAAGCTGTTCACATCTTCATACTTTGCTTGAAGCTTCTCTACGATTTCGCTTGCGTTTTGCGCCCCTGACATGAAGATGGAAAAGGGGAGCAGAAGCAAAGCCGCGGCTCCCTTCTGGGCCTCCTCGGGAGATGACAGGAGAGTGCGGGCCAGGATAATGAAGACCCCGGTCGTAATTGCGGCGTCCGCAACGTTGAAAGTGGGCCAGGCGAACTGGTCCTTCCAATGAAGGGTCAGAAAGTCAACTACATAGCCGTGCATCATCCTGTCCACAAGGTTACCCATGATTCCGCCCAGTAGGAGTCCGAACGACAAGAGGGAGAACCTATCGCTCGTGGGGGTTCTTGCGAGGTAATAGCCAACCACGGCAATGGCAGTCATCGCTATGGCCGAGAGAATCCAAGGCTTCCAGTGTGAATCTACGGAATGCAGTAATCCGAAAGCAATACCCTCGTTTCGGACGAGCTGGATCGTAAAGAATCCATCAATGACCGGATAATCGTGGCTGTGAAGCCAAGCCCAGTTCTTGACCCAGAACTTGGTGAGCAGATCAACGCTCAGTACGAATATTCCTAGCCCAATAGCAGCTATTCGCATAGGTTTCGAAATTCAGAAAATGGATTCCAGGGATGAACGGACTATCGAAGATTGAATTGGACTTCGATGGTTGCCAAGACGTCTACGGGCCGGCCGTTGAGCATTCCTGGCCTAAACTTCCAGTTTGTTGCGATCTCCTCGATCGCTCTCTCCTCCAAACCGTACCCCAACCCTCTGAGAACCTTGAAATCGGTGACTCTACCATCCTTTCGGATAATCGCCTGTAAAAGGACCACCCCCTGAGCCTTGGCCTTGATCGCTTCGTCTGTGTAACTGGGAATTGTTTGCCGAATAGGTACCGGATTGGTGACACCGCTTCCAAGTCTATAGACGCCGTCGCCGGCTCCCGCTGCGGGGCCCTCGCCGCTTGAAGCACCTGTCCCCGTGCCGGCAACCCCTCGGCCGGCCCCCGGAGGAGCTGTGATATCGCCAATATTTAAATCGGCGGCGAATTCATCCATAACCTGAGGAGTGTCCAGGACCTCATTCTTCTTTAAAGGTTCCGGTTCGAACGGTGTCGGATCCGGGATCGGTACCAGCACCGGTGTTGGTTTGGGAGTAGTTTCCTTCGGTTTCGGCTTGGGAATTTCAGGTTCAGGCGGACCTCCTCCCTTCGGAAGTGAAGGAAGAGCCAACTGTTTGAGAACCAGGACCTCCTGGGTCGGTACAAAAATCTGTTGTCCGAAGAAGGGGAACATGAAGAGGAAAATGAAAATGTGGAAGAGCAGTGTGAAAATCAGCGCTACGCGCAGTGGACGACGGTTCGAAAGATCATCGCGAAAAACGTTCAGTGGATCCTGGGCGTAGTACAGACGCTCGGCGTCTGTGATATTCAGCGCCAGGAGGTTTTCGACGAACTCCCTCAGACGTATCCAAAAAACCGATTGCTCTGCTTGAGGCATTTAAAGCTTAAAATCCTTAATAAAACATCTAATTCTAAGAAGTTGTCCTTCTTCGGGTCAACTTGAACGATTGTATTCTTGAATGATGGACCCTCTATTCAAAAGTATCATAATCGCTTAGTTCATTAAGTACGACGTCTTACCCAGCTCAGAGGTTCCCAGTTAACAATGTCCATTCAGGTAGGCCAGGTTCAATAAAACGGAACGTCGAAGGAGAGTTGCTTGCTCTCCCTCAGGTACTCAGCCGTTCTTCCAGGGTAGCCTTCAAAAGGATCGGCCAGGTCCTCAATGAGTCGGTCAAGGTCCTCCCGATCGTCGATGTCATACCATTCCGGCAGCAATTTGTAATCGGTGCGCGCCAACCTCCCTGTGGTCTCTGCCAGTACAGAGGAGGTTCCCCACTGAATGCCCTGGAATACCTCTTGCCGAGGCCCGGACAGGCCGACCAGGTAATAACCTCCATCGTTGACCGGGCCGAAAACTAGAGGGAAGTCCTCCAGGACCTCAAAAGCCGACCGGATGAACGTAAGAGGGACTGACGGAGAGTCACTGCCTACGATTACCACTCTACTGGAATGGCGGGACACCGCTGTGTAGGCTTTCCACATCCGTTCCCCCAGGTCCGTACCTTCCTGCAAGCACACCGTGATTTCGGGCGCATTCTGGTTTCGAAACCCTTGGACAAGTTCCCGACCTTCAGTGAGGTCACACCCGTCCAGGTAAAGATATCGAGAGCAGTCAACCAGGAGACTGCGTTCCACAGAATCGGCAAGCATCGCCTCGTACAAAATAAGACAGCGCTGAGCGCCCAGATCCGGTTCCAAGCGTGTCTTGACTTTCCCAAGTTTCGGATACCTGGCGAAGATTATCAGACTATCCGAACCCGTTGGTGACGCTGAGTCCCTTTTCACTGGATGTTTCCTGCCCGTAGTATCTGTCCGCGAAATTAGTCTGGGCCCTGGCGATGAGCATATCTTGAGCTTTCCGGCTGGTGGAAAAGAGCATTTGGCTCAACAGAAAATGTACTGCTTCCAAGCCTCTGGAGCCTGAACGCGCGCCAGGACAAGCTGAACCTTGGCTGGGAAACCCAACGGCGCCAACGGCCTTTTCAGCAGCGGGAGTCCAGCCTCTTCCGGCGTGCGATTTCCTTTCCTCCGGTTGCAGGGCAGACATGAGGTCACGATATTCTCCCAGCTCGTCTGACCTCCCCGCGCAACTGGGACGACGTGGTCGTAAGTCAGATTGGCAGTTACCGGTTCCTGACCACAGTATTGGCATCTGTACTTGTCTCGAGCGAAAAGATTGGAGCGAGAAAACTTCACCCGAGCATGTTGAGGCCTGAGTCGTACATAGTGCTGAAGCTTGATTACCGAAGGCACATGGAGGCTCAGCGTAACGCTGCGAACCTGACGGTCATACACCTCTACGACATCCACCTTGCCCTGGAAGTGCATTCGGATCGCTCGTTTCCATGAAACGACCTGCAGCGGTTCATAGGTAGCGTTGAGAAGTAACGTTCGATCCATAATCAGTCAAGTCTTCAGATTCTGTATCCTAAAGCAATTCTATGACCAAAGCCAAGATTGCTATTGTCTGCCGGAGACCTTTACGGAGACTTTCTGATTGCGGATCACAGGAGTTATCCGTCCCTCGTCCGCTGATCGAAACAATATCTTCGACCTTCGGCTTTTTCGGTTTGAGCAACAGACCCTTTTGAGGAGGCTCCTCACTACATCCGGCAGATTCGGTCTCCACTGAGAGAAAGTTGACGTTGTTCGATGCGCCTCACTAAACTTTGATGCCACGTATTTAAAGACATCGGCCCCGCCTTTCTCTCAGAGCAGGGTGAACTGACGAAAGAAGTAATGCCCGATCTGCTTCATCCCAGCGAGGAGGGATATCGGCGTTGGGCCCGGGCTATCGAGGATGACGTAGCTCGGATTTTAGGGGATTCACCGGTAGGCGAGTGAGGGGAGAAGGTCTCGTCGGCGTGCGCCTTATGGATCAGCCCAATGAAGAACGTCTCGAACGATCGACCACCTTGGCTGAGTTATTTCTGCGCCCTCTCCCAGGATCCAATGGGCATATAGCCGATCGACAACTCCAGTCGAACGCTGCACTTCTACCCACCGATCCAGGAACTGTCGCCAGTCCCCATCTTGGTCGGGAAGGATGAATCCCAACGGGAAACGAATTACGTGCGGCATTGGGACGGCAACCGCATAGGACGGGTAAACCAAAGTCCAGGCAGAGCCGGAAAGGGCGCCGAACAGAACGGCATCCAGATCTGGCCGCCGGCCTCGAAGAAATGGACGCGGCGACTCTATCCTGATCAACTCCGTGCCCGCCAGCATTGACTTCATCCAAGGCGCCAGCCTTTCGCAGGCGAAAGCCGCCCAATGTTGACTATGAGCGAAACCAGGATGTAGGGGAGGACAGTCATCTGAAGGAGACCAATGAATGCCTCTCCGAGGATGCTCAGAAAAGCGACGTACTCCCCAAAAAACAATCCAACCAGAACTCCAAGTACGAGGCCGGTGACAATCTTTGTTGTAAAACTCATTCTGTTTGCTCTTCAGGCGGGCAGAAGTGAATTCTACACTACACTCTTGAGTTAGGGGGGCAGGTCAGAGTCGCGTCTCCGTAACTCAGTATGAGAAGAAACGAACCAGCCGATCCCTTGCTTGCGTGTCCCTGGTTTTCAACTGAACGCGAACCGTTACAGAATGCGGCCTGACGGCCTGCGTCCTGTTGATTCGTTGATCATGTCAAATTGCCCGGCACCGGAAAAGAACCCGGGCGAATAGACCGTGCGCAACAGGCGTCCGCCGTAGGAGGATCAGCGTGCGTCTTTCCTGAGTGAAGTGGAAGATGGCCTTCCAGGCCGTCATGACAGGCAGGGATGCCTGTCCTACGGTAGGAAGATGACCTTCCAGGTCGTCACCCAGGGTTGAAGCAAGATGTAACATGACAAGCTAGAAGCTTATTCTCCGGTCGTCTCCCCGTCATAAAACAAAAACAAAGAGAAGACGCTGCAGCCTACTATTGCTTCGCTTTCTTGGCTGTGATCGTACCTGTGCTGCCGTCGTTACCTTTGTATGTCCCCTCCATGGTTTCGCCCTTGACAGTGAGCTCGCTTGAATAGGTGACTCCTTCTGGGGTCGAAACGTCAAATGTCAGCTTGTCCTTTTGATACTTCACCTTGTCGAGCGGGACACTTCCTTCGTAGTTCCCCAGGTCCCCGGAGACCTTCCCATCTACTTCCTTGAGAAAGAGCGTCAGGTCGAAGGTCTCCCCATTCGAGCTTTTTGCCGTGAAGTCCCAACTTCCAGCCAGGCCGCCGGCCAAGACCAGTGATGTGCCCAGAAAGACCACCATGACAAAGAGAATGCGCTTCATTACTAACCTCCTTAACGAACACAATCGAATACTGAATCACGTCATCGTAGCGTAGCCTGACCGAGGATACAATCTGCCGGGTGGCTTCCGGGTTCTGGTTAGAGGCGGCTGCCTGCATGACACTAAACGTCGTAATAGTTCCGTTCCTGGACTGAATGTGCCGGATCTGAGCCCTCACCGGACGGCTTCGCACGTGTGAACTGTTTCTCCTCCCTTTCGAAGATCGACAAGCGTCCGGAAGCCATTTGTTTGAGCTGTTCAAGCTCAGCTTCGGTAGCTGGGCGGTAATCCTTGGCAGCTTCAATCGCTTTGTCGACCAGATCGAGAAAGGAAGGAGGTATGCCGGCCACTACACCCTTGCGTGAGAGGGCGAACCGCCAGGCTAGATCGACGTCGGCCTTCTCCTCAACCGACTGATACCACCAGTCTCGTGTCCGCTGTACACCCTTTGGCCACCCGCCGTAGTTCATCGGCTTGATAGATAAGACCGCCGCACCCTGCTCGTTGGCTAGATCCAGCACTTCCTTACCGAAGCCGCGGTTGTAGAGTTCGACGAAATTGATGGGGAACATGACCGTGTCGAACTGGAAGCCTTTCATGATTTCCAGTGCGCCTTTGGTGGTATGAGCCGAAAAACCCAGGTATTTTACCTTGCCCTCCTTCTTGGCTTCCAGGAACGTTTCGAGAGCTCCTCCGGGTCCCAGCGCCTGATGGACTTCCTCAACTGACCTGATGTGGTGCATCTGATACAGATCGAAATGATCGGTCTTCAGGAGCTTCAGCGAGGTCTCCAGTTCTTGTCGAGCACCTGCCCTGTCGCGTTTCTTGGTCTTGCAGGCCAGGAAGATCTTGCTTCGATCGATGCCCTGCAGCCCGATTCCCATCCGGGTCTCACACTTTCCGGCTCCGTAGGCGGGAGCGACGTCAAAATAGTTCACTCCACGTTCAAAAGCCTGGTGAAGCGCCTGGGTGCACCGGGCCTGGTCGTATTCCTCATGGACCAGTGCCAGGCCGGGGAATCCAATCAGTGAAAGATACTGTCCTGTTCGGCCCAGCACCCGGCGTGGCATTCCCGCCACTTCGTCCTCGGGTAGACCTGTGTTGGTGTACTCCATGCTAAAGATGGAGGTTTGGCTGAGTGCGCACGCTCCCGCTGCGGTGCCTGCAACTTTAAGGAAATCCCGTCTCTTCATCTTTCACCTTTCTGAATCTGGCGGTTGGAAAAGTTCACCTGACTCGATTATAAGCCGAGCGAGTAGTTTACTCCATGGCATGACGCTTGACTCTTCTTCCGAGGGTTCTAAGAATAGCTCAATTGAGTAAGGGGAAAGCCAGTGGCAGAACTATTTGAATCAACAGAGATAAATGGACTTCGACTTGAGAATCGCCTTGTCCGGTCAGCTACCTGGGAAGGCATGGCCGATGATGATGGCTCGGTTACGCCAAGACTCATCCGTATCCAGGAAGAGCTTGCGGAAGGGGGTGTAGGGCTCATTATTTCGAGTTATATGTATGTCTGCCCTGAAGGAAAACAGAACATTGGGCAAATTGCAGTCCATGACGACCGTTTTGTATCGGGGCTCGAGACGATCTCTGAGGCGGTACATGAGCGCGGCGGGCGAATCGTTGGGCAGATCGTTCATTGCGGGGGACAGTCGGACCCGCGGGTCAGCGGCTTGCCGACAGTTGCTCCCAGTGCGGTAGAAAGTCCGGGGTACCGAAACCTCCCCGCGGCCCTCTCTGAGGATCGGATCCAGGAGATTACTGAAGCTTTCGTTCTGGCAGCCGTCCGATTGAAGCGAGCCGGATTTGACGGGGTCCAGCTGCATGGAGCTCACGGTTACCTGCTTTCCCAGTTCCTGTCACCGTTGCGGAACCAGCGAACCGATCGGTACGGTGGCTCATTGGAGAATCGTGCCCGTTTCGGAGTCGAGGTTTATTCCGCAATACGAATGGCCGTCGGTGATGATTTTCCGGTTATGATCAAGTTGAATTCGAACGATTTCCTCGAGGGCTCAACCACCGAAAAAGACTCGACTTACCTGGCGAAGTTACTGGCTGAAGCAGGGATCGATTCCATCGAAGTCTCGGGTGGTACTCCGGGCTCGGGCCCGCTTGGAGCTGCGAGGCCTGACATCATCTCCACTGAGGCGGAAGCTTATTTCTTTCCCCAGGCCCGAATACTTCACGAAGCCGTTCCGAGCGTCCCTTTGATGCTTGTTGGAGGGATTCGCTCGCTGGGAAAGATCGAAGAAATACTCGTTCAGGGTGTCGTAGAGTACTTCTCCATGTCCCGCCCGCTGATTCGAGAGCCGAGTCTTCCCAAGAGATGGAAGGAAGGCGACACACATCGAGCAGAGTGTAAGTCATGTCTTGGATGTTTCCGGCCTGCCCGAAAAGGTGAAGGGATTCGATGTGTAAGAAAAGGTGAGCAATAGCTGTTAGCCCGCTCGATCAGCCATGACCTGGCACCAGATTACTCGAGATGCTTTGATACTTGGTGCTCTTGGTGTCTTTGTGGTGAGATTTTGAACTGTTGCAGCTTAGATTGACTAGGAGTCCGGAAGTTCGTGACACGGGAAGATCACTGATTCTTCATCTCGATACTGAGTTTAGGCAGGGCGAATTCAATACCCTCTTCCTGAAACGCTTTGTCGATAGCAACCAGCAGATCGTCTTTCGTCTTAAGACCTATGCCGAAGTCGACGAAAGCTCTCAATTCGAACTTGAGGGCATCCTCACCAAACTCCAGGAGCAGCGCCTGAGGAGACGGTTCCTCCAGCACGTCAGCGTGAGCCACGGCAACACCCAGTAGGACCTGTTTCACCTTTTCAACTTTTGTTCCGTAGGCGACTCGAAGGGGAATCTCGATCCGGCGTCGTGAATCCGACAGAGTCCAGTTGATCAGTTTCTGGGTAATGAATTCCTTGTTGGGAACTATCATCTCACTCTTATCCCAAAGCGAGATCGTTGTCGCACGTATCTGTGTCCGAGTAACACGACCCTGCAGCTGGCCGATCTTCACCGCATCACCCACGCGCACGGGCCTTTCGACCAGGAGGATAATCCCGGAAACAAAGTTGGCGACGATTTCCTGCAATCCGAAGCCCAGTCCAAATGTCAGAGCGGCAGCCAGCCACTGAACACTTGACCAGCTGATATTTAGAAATCCGAAGGTCACCACAAGTCCCAGCATCATAATGGCGTATCGGCTCAAGGTACTGAAGGCAATTCGGGCACCGCTGTCCAGCATGGTCCTCTTGAGGAGGGTCAACTCCAGCACCCCCGGAAGATTTTTCACCAGCACTCCGGTAATGAAAGCGGAAAGGAGGGCTTGAAGAAGGTTCCAAATTGTCAGGACTGTAGCCGTTTCAGGCACATTCCCCGCTGTAGCGCCTCCTCCAACGGGCAAGGGAATGGGAGCGGAAGGAGGGCCTCCCTCAGTGGAGTCGCTTGCTCCCGAACCAGCTTGCCCTGTATCCGCCGTGCTGGTTGTGCCGGCCAGACTCAGGCCTCCTTCTTCGGTCTGCTCCATCATAGTAACCGTTGGCCAGAGTTGGATCCTCTTGAGGAGCTGGAGAGCGGGAACGGCCTCAGCCCAAACAGAGAAGAGCCCGCCGGCAAGAAGCAACACCAGAATGAAGTGAACGAGTTG
>JAUWTT010000140.1 GCA_030614585.1 Acidobacteriota bacterium | reverse complement strand
TCGCCGGAAATGTACCGGGAGTTCTTCAAGCCCAGGCATTCACTGCTTTGGAACAGGGCGAAGGAGCTCGCCGACGTCAAAGTCATGCTTCACTGCTGCGGGGGCGTGCGGCCGCTGCTTCCCGACTTGATCGAAGCCGGTTTGGACGCTATCAATCCCGTACAAATCTCCTGCAGAGGAATGGATCCGGCTGGACTGAAAGCGGATTTCGGGGAGCGGCTCACCTTCTGGGGAGGCGGTTGTGACACTCACCAGATGCTGCCTCGCGGAACGCCCGAGCAGGTCAAGGATCATGTCAGGGAGCAGGTGAGAGTGTGGGAGCAGGGTGGGGGCTTTGTCTTTCAGCAGGTTCACAACCTCCTGGCCGATGTTCCCCCCGAAAACGTTGTCGCAATGTATGAGGCGGTAACTGGGGGCTGGGAGCTCTGAAGAGGATCCAACCACGAAGTCACAAAAGCACAAAGGGATTTAGTTTCTTGTGTTTTCGTGATTTAGTGGTTAGCTCCCAGCCCCGAAAGGGTGTTCGTGCTTATGAGATCTGCTGCAGCCTGGCGGATCGTTACCTTCGCTTCGCTGCCAGGTCGCAATAGCTGAGCAATTCGATTCCCCGATCGGCAATCACTTTCCTGACTCGTTTATCCGTCCAAGCGGTCGTAACGCCCTGTCTATCGGTCGCCACGATCGTGTAACCGATATGATGGATCGCTCTCATTTCAGGTGTATCGAACCCCGGGTGATCGACGAACAACCAGGTGCCCGGACCCAACTCCTCGAGCATTGTGATGAAGCTCTCGACCTTTTCTTCGGGTGTTGTCTTGGGCCCCGCGTATCGCACGCCTCCGTCAATTCCAAGTTCCAAGTGGCTTTCACTCAGTTTGAATTCCTTTGCCAGGCGTTCAATGACCGCCTGAATCTCTTTGGAAAGACGTCCTATCCCCATATGACCTGTGACATGCGTGACTTGTGGAATCGTCTCTATTGCCAACTTGATTTGAGCCCTCAATTCCTGCTCGATCTCCTCCGTTGTCCATGGGGCGTGTTCGAGGCTTCGTTCTGCTGGATAATTCTCATTTGGCCAGATCACTGGAAAAAAGTATCCGGACGAATCGGTGATGCTCCGTGCACACGTGAGGGGGCGCCATTTGACCGTGTCCCATTCACTTGTCAGGGTCAGGTGGATCCCGACGTCCAGGCCCGGATTCTGTTGCAGGAGTTTGACCGCCTCGGGGAACCACGGAGTAGGGACCATCACTTCGACTGAAGTCATGATCCCGTTCTGGTAGGCTTTGATGCAGGCGAGGTTAGAAGCATGACTGGAGCCCATGTCATCACCACGCACGATCAGACGGATTCTGTCCTCACCGGCTACAAGTGCGCTTGAGCTTAGGCCGAGAAGAACCAACAGACACAGTAATCGCTTCATCCTGGATCCTTTCAATTTCACGTCCTGAAATAAGCCTTGGATGTCTGGTACTGCTCATCCCACAGATCTCGATCAGTCGGCTCATATTCCCGCAGTTGGGAAGATTCCCTAACTACATTTCTCGCCTCGTCAAGATCGGTCAGATACCCTTTCGCGATCGCCTGAATCAATATGTTTCCCAGCGCTGTCGCTTCAACCGGACCAGCCGTAACCGGAAGTCTGCAGGCATTCGCAGCGAACTGATTGAGCACACTATTTCTGGAACCTCCACCGACAATGTGAAGTTCTTCAACAGGCTCGGTTCGCATTGAATTGATCTGATCCAGGATGAATCTGTATTTCAGAGCCAGGCTCTCGAGTATCGTTCTAACGAATTCTCCCTTGGACTCGGGAACGGCCATTCCGGCAGCACTGCAAAACGCTTCGATTGCAGCAGGCATGTCAAGAGGATTCAGAAACGAGTGGTCGTCAGGGTCGATGACGCACTTAAACGGTGGCGATTTCAGGGCCTGGTCAAGCAAGCTGTCGTAATCGATAGTCTCTCCATCTTCTGCCCACGCGTGCCTGCACCGTGTCAGTAGCCAGAGACCCATGTTGTTACGAAGGAAGCGGATTTTCCCGTTGAAGCCCCCCTCATTGGTGAAGTTACTAGCGAGAGACAGATCGTTGATGATGGGAGCATCTTCCTCGGTACCCAACAGTGACCAGGTTCCCGAGCTCAGATAGGCCCAGTTGGAACCCTTTCCAGGAACTGCAGCGACTGCGCTAGCCGTGTCGTGGCAGGCCGGAGCCACAACATCGACCACTTGCAGCCCTGTTTCGCTGCAGATGTTGGGTCTCAGCTGTCCGACGATATGTCCAGGCCCCACAATCGAAGGCATAAGGCTCCGCGGCAGTCCCAGAGCCTCAAAAACGGGATCTGCCCATGCTTTTTTTGCCGCGTCGAGCATCTGTGAGGTCGAAGCGATTGTGTATTCGGAGACGACCTCGCCAGTCATCAGGTAGTTAAAGAGATCAGGCATGAAAAGGAGGTTCTCTGCCACCTCGAGGAGAGGGCTTGAGTTCTTAACCATGCTGAGCAGCTGGAAGAGTGAATTGAACTGAAGGAATTGGATGCCGGTCACTTGATAAAGCTCCTTCTTCGGCATCAGCTCAAATGCCTGTTCAATCATTCCCTCGGTACGGCTGTCCCGGTAGGCGACAGGGTTTCCTAAGACTGTCCCGTCTCTGGCGATCAGGCCGAAATCGACTCCCCAGGTGTCCACACCAATACTGCTGAGTTCGCGATGTCCTTCTGTTCTGAGGCGGGACAGTCCATTCTTCAGCTCCGCAAAGAGGCGGGGCAGGTCCCAATAGTCGTGTCCCAGGATTTCGACCTCACGATTCGTGAACCGGTGGATCTCCTTCAGGCTAACCTTGCTGTCGCTCAGAGTCCCGAGGATCAGCCTCCCGCTTCCAGCTCCGAAGTCACAGGCGACGAATTCAGGTGCAGCCATAGTTTCTCTCCAGATACAGGTGCCGGGCCGTTCTTCGCTCTCTGTGGCTTAGGACCCGACTGGAAGTGTCACTGACCTCTAGGTTTCTCCGTACAGGGGACCGAAGTTACTGCACGCCCGATAATCGGCGCCCAGGGGGTCCATTGCTCCGAAAGCGCTCCACGCACTGGGCCTGAAGATTCGCTCATTGGGGACATTGTGCATATATACAGGAACGCGAAGAATCGAAGCCAGGGTGATCAGCTTGTCGCCGATGTGTCCGTAGCTGATTGAGCCGTGGTTCGCTCCCCAGTTGGCCATTACAGAGTAGACGCTTTCGAAAGGCGGAGATCCGGTCAGGGTAGGTGCAAACCAGGTCGTTGGCCAGGTCGGATTTGTGCGGTCATCAAGGGTCGAGTGAACCTCGTCGGGAATTTCGACAGCGTACCCTTCGGCGAGTTGGAGAACCGGACCCAGGCCCTTGACCAGGTTGATGCGGGCCATGGTAACCGGCATTTGTCCTCTGGTAAGAAACAGGGAAGAGAATCCACCTCCTCTGAAATACCCCTGGTCGGCCGCGCACCATTGGGTTGCATCCAGGCACGCTTTCGCCTCTTGAGGTGTGATTTCCCAAAATGGTTTGAGTACGGGCTTGCCGTCACTCTCTTGCCGGCCGGATCCATCGAGTGTGGCGGACCCGGAATTGATCAGGTGGATGATGCCATTACGACCGGGCCCGAACAACTCTTTCCCAGTGACTCTTCGAACCGCTTCGGGACTCCAGTAGGTACGAACGTCTGCAAAGATCTGGGCGGTATCGGTCAGGAGGTGTCCGAAAGCCATCGTGACGCCATTGAGGGCGTCATTCTCGGTCGCCATCAGGTACGGTTGGCGAATGCCGTTCCAGTCGAATGAAGAATTGAGCATCGCCTCCATGAAGTCGCCATTGGGGAAGTGGTCCGTCCAGTGACGCTGCCCCTGGAAGCCCGCAATTAGAGCGTTACGGCCCAATGCCTCTTCCCCGAAACCCAATTCTTCGAGTCGGGCGTTACCGACCATCAGGTCTCGGGCGATGATTGCCATTTTGACAACTGTTTCCCATTCCCAATCTTTGCGCTCCCGGGACACTTGAGCTTCCGCACGATTCAGGTCAGCCCCTTCCAGACAATATTTCTTCACCCAGGAGAGTGCCCGTTGGAATTCCTCCTCGTCATAGATCTTCTCCTCGATACGACGGGTCAGTTCCGACATGTCCACGGTTTCATTCCGCATCCCCAGATAGTCCTGAAAGAAAGCCTGGTCAACAATCGAACCGGCGATCCCCATTGAGACGGATCCGATGGCGAGGTACGACTTGCCCTTCATCTCAGCTGCGGCCAGGCCGGCCTTGGCGAACAGGAGCAGCTTGCATCTGACATCTTCTGGAATGCTGGTATCATCCGAATCCTGAACGTCTTTCCCATAGATACCAAAAGCTGGGAGACCTTTTTGGGTGTATCCGGCTAGCGCCGCGGCCAGGTAGACGGCTCCGGGACGCTCTGTGCCGTTGAAGCCCCAGATTGCTTTGGGCAGGAAGGGATCGGTGTCCATGACTTCAGTCCCATAGCACCAGCAGGGAGTTACGGTGAGGGAGACGCCTACGCCCTCACGGGTAAACTTCTCTTGAGCTTCAGCTGCTTCGGCCACGCCGCCGATACAGGAATCCGATATCACACACTCAATAGGAAGGCCGTTGGAATGTCTAAGGTTCTCTTCGATCAAATGGGCCGCTGACTTGGCCATGGCCATTGTTTGATTCTCCAGCGACTCGCGGACCCCCTTTCTCCTTCCGTCAATGACCGGACGAATACCGATCTTTGGAAGAGGCCCCCGCAGTCGTTTCACAGGTTGGTTTACCCGAACGTCGTCGATGTCTGCCATGATTCACTCCTCTAGCTTGAATTTATTCTCGGCCAGCCCATCCTGGGCCTTCTGAACTTCTATCCTGGGGTGCCTTAACAAGTCCACGTTCTATTTTGCCTCGCTGGGCCTCTTCCGTACAGTGAAATCAATTCTTCTCACGCCAAGGCGCAGAGAACGCAAAGAAGCGATGGGTGTTTGGGCATATGTGCCACTGCCTTGCACGAGACCCTTGGCGAATTTGGCGGCTTCGCGTGAAATCAAGAGGCATTCATCAGCTCCCAGCCCCTAATTCAAATGATCTCGATGCTCTCGCGCCGGACCCAGCCTACCTTCCCATCCAAGAGGGCGATTTCAATCCACTCACCTGTTGACTGATCGACCCTCACTTTGGTGCCTTCATGGATGCGAAATAGTTCGACTCCGCCATCGTCAGGGGCTCCCATCGCCCTGAGCTCGCTCTCCATAACGACAGCCTCAACACGGTTTCTCGAGTCCACCCACTGGGCGCCTGCAATCGAAAGGGTTGCGAGCAGCACGGCTCCGGCCGCGAGCGATCCTCGTTTACAGATACGGGTTATTCGGGGACTCCGTGACACGATTCCGACCGTGAGAAGGATGCACGCGGTGAGGTAGAGAGCGGCAGCCGGCTTGATCAAGGAGGGGGTTGAGATGGCATACAGGAGTCGAAACATCCAGCGCGCGAGTTCAAACTCCTGAGGAGGAGTGATCTGGTCTGCCGTGGCTTGGTTCGCGGCTCGCAGATTGGCCTGAATGTCGTCGTCACCGGGATCAAGCCGAAGCGCCCTCTCATAGTAAAGGATGGCTTTTCCAATATTGCCGAGCTTGTAACAGCTGTTGCCAAGGTTGTAGTAGAGTGCGCTGCTGACCTCTCCCTGGGCTTCGATCTGAAGATACTTGTCCCGGGCTCCCTGAAAGTCTTGCTGCTGGTAAAGCAGGTTACCTTCGTCGAAAACGCGCTCTGATCCTCCTTGGGCCGCTGCCGAATGATTGAGGAAGACGACCGCGAAGAAAATCAGCAGGAGTCTCACGAAACTTGACGAACCGTTTCTTAGTGTTGGGTTGGCAAGGGACCGTTTTGGATGCTTCATGTCGAGATTGCCTCATCCAACTGCTGAATTGCGGTTTCCGCTCGTCTCAGAAACGTTTTGCTCTCATGCGAATCCACCTCTGCAGGCGAGAATCGTTTCATTTCACAGACTCGTAAACATTTCAAATAGTCCTCAATCACGTTGTTAGGGACTCCTCTCGTCTCGAGCAGTTGACCCACATCATCAGTCATCATGCCGGCCCTTGCCACGTCGATTTTGTCGGCAGCGAACCCCGATAAGGCCCTCTCGCATTCCGAATAGAACTCTTGCTGGTCCCCGGGCGTACTGAGGAACGATCGGGCCTTGGCCAGGTGTTTCTTCGCGACCTTGCCGGCCTTTCTCGATCTGGCGTAAGTGTAGTCTGCCTCGAGTCGACTGCGATGACGGGCATAGAAGGAAGCGACCGAGAGGCCGATGAGAGGAAACAGCACAATACCCCAGAAGGTCGGGTTCCTGAACATGGGATTGTTCAGAGGTTTCAAACTGCCGGGAGCCAGTTTGATGAAACGAATGTCTTCGGTGATGAACCTGACCTGTTCCTTCGCGGCGCCGGACCGGGGTGCATCTACTGCAAGACTCGAACCCGGCTTCACATCCAGGACAATCTCGTCTAAGAGTGCCACCTTGTATTCGCGATCTTTGGGATCGAAATAGGGAAGTCGTATCGGTTTGATGGTCTGTCTGCCCTGAACACGGGGGACCACGACCCACTCATAGGTGCGGCTTCCCAGTATTCCGTCCGCCTTCGCTCGAACATCCTCGGAGACCTCCGGATCGTAAGCCTCAAGGCCTGCTGAGAATTCAATTTCAGGATTTGGCAAGGTCCGAATGTTTCCGGATCCCCGTAGTGTCAGCTTCAGGGATGCCACCTCATTGACCGGTACTGTGGTCTTGTTTACTTGCCCTTCCAAGGTGAAAGTACCAACTGCACCTGAAAAATCTGCCGGCTTGCCTTCTTCGGGCAGCGGCAGGACTTTGATCCGAAGGGGTTCGGATTTCACAGAGTAGCGGACGGTCCTGCCAAACGGGTCCGAGAAGAAGTCGTCGAAAACGCTGCGACGCGTCGGTTTGAGTCTGACAGCACATTCAATCTCGAGTGGTTCGATTGTCTTCTCGCCGGCGCTGGTCGGAAACAGAGCTGCCTTCTTGATCGTTGCCACAGTGTACCTGAGACCGTTGATCATCTCAGCGGTTGGTTGGGGCCGCGCCCGTTCGCCGAGGAGATCCTCAACCCAGAACCCTGAGTTCTCGGGAAGGCTGGATATACCGAACTGTGAAACGTCGACTCGGGTGTAAATCTTATAAGTGACGATAACCGCCTCATTGACAAAGACTTCGTCTTTGCCGGCATGGGCACTCACGTACAGGTCATCTTTTGAGAAAACGTCTGTTCTTGATGGCTGTTGTTGACTCCTCCGAGGCCTACCCTGGACGATTTCGATCTGGATCGGCTCAGAACGATGCTCAACGCCATCGAACAGAACTGTGACCGCACCTATCTCGAACTTTCCAACGGCTGTGGCCTGAAAGTAGAAGTCGAGAGTTCGAGTCTGAGACATCTGTCCATTTACGAATTGCATACTTGTCGAGGATCCACTGCCCCGGTAGGCCGCAAACGCCTCAATGTCCGGAGGCTGTGGGGAAGATGCGTTGTTAGCGTCTCCACCAGAGAGTTCCACCGAGAGCGTAAAACTATCTCCGACGGACACAATACGCTGGTCGACGAAAGCCCTGACTGAGAGATCAGCTGAGAGCGACGGTACAACCATCAGGAACTGGGCGAGAAGTACCCCGAGGGCTCTCCTGGTCAAGGTGTTTCTAAGGTAATTGGCGTCTATGCTCATTGGCTACGGCGTGGAGTAATTACCAGTCCTTTCCCGATTGGCGACGCCCGGTGCCCGCCTTCTTCTTGAGAAGCTCGCCGGGGTCTTCTTTGATTGCCTCCAACAACCGGGCGGCCTCCTCCCTGGTCATGGTGCCGGTAGGCTTTTGAGCTTCACCGGAATCCCGTCCGGGAGAGGTCTGCTGCTGCTCTTCGGCCTCCTGATTATCACCCCTGTCCTGGTCTTTGGGTGTGTCGGAACCATCCTGATTCTGCTCTTGACCGTCTTCCTCCTTTTGTTGCTCACCTTCCTGTTGCTGGTCGTCCTGGCTCTTTCCCTGATCCTGTTCCTGCTTATCCTGGTCCTGTTCCTGATTCTGTTGCTTCGAGTTGTCCTGTTGATCTTGCTGCTTGTCCTTGTCTTTGTCTTGGTCCTGGTCTTCATCGGGAGACTGTTGGGGCGGTTGTTCCTCCAACATCTTTAGAACATATTCGAGGTTCCGTTTGGCCTCTCCATCGTTTGGATCAAGCCGGAGGGCTTCTTTATAGTTTTCAAGGCTCTCCTGCAGGTTCCCCATTCGGAAGTTGGCATTCCCAAGGTTGTAGAAGGCTCGAGAACGCAGATCAGAGTTATCAGGTCCGAGAGCACCTTCGTACGCTTCGAGTGCCTTCTCGAAATCTCCCAGCTTGTAGAGTGCATCGCCTGAATTGAAGCGGGCGATCCCAGAGTCAGGAGCATTTTCGAGGCCCTCTTCATACTTTCTGAGAGCCTGATCATACTTCTCTTCTGAGTAAAGGCGGTTGCCTTCAAGGACCTCTTCTCGACCGCTCTGGGCCCAAGTCATCGAGGTCAGCAGGCTCCAAAGGAAGACAAACAGTGCGAGCTGTCTCATTGAAATCTTCCCCTCCACTCTCCTCTGATCCGTTTTCCTTCGGCGGTGAGTGTCTCAATGAGGAT
>JAUWTT010000254.1 GCA_030614585.1 Acidobacteriota bacterium | reverse complement strand
GACCAGGAGCTGAAGATAATCCAGACACTCACACAGATTACTCTGGTTCTTGGCATTCAGACTGAGGAGAATCCACTGATCAGCCTCGACCGCAGGCGTCGATAGCTTTGCATCCGTTCTAGTCTTCCCGATGATCTTCAGCCCAGTGACGCCTCCGGTGTCTTCGATCTTCCAGAGTACCGTTGGAGCGGGACCCGGAGATCCAAGAGGATAATTCGGGTCCGAAACAGTTCCACTCAGGCTCACCTTTCGCCCTCCCAGGACAGTTGTTGAATCGGCACTAGCACTGACAACAGGTGGAAGCCCTACCCCGGCACAGCCACAAATCGGTGGCGGTCGCCTCACTAAAACAGGCACCGTCTTCACCGTTTCTCGCGTCCCGGCGATCTCAGTCACCTTGAACTTGAAGTTCAGAGTCGTGGCGAAATTGGGAGCCTGATATTGGGCCTCCCAGGCGTTGGCGATCAACTCCTCACCACTTGTCGAACTTGAGAACCAGGCAGCCGAGTAGGCTGAAGTGTCACCAGTCATACCGCCTATCAGGCTGATGATACCTCCCGTAGATACAGGGTTCGGAGAGGCGGTTGCAGTGACAGTATCAAGAGGATTGGGCCCCGAGCCAGCGAGATCACAGCCCTCAGGTTCGGGCGCAACCCAAACCGTTCGATGGACTGTCTCTGTATAGATGCCATCAACAACGGTTGCCCAGGTGTCCAGCGCCATCACAGTCGCAACCGGCGGCACATCAACGGTAGGCGTCAAGCCCTCTCGGCCAAACCAGAAAAAGGGGTAATTCACACACAGCGATCCCGATATTATCTGAATCCCGTAGGTATAGTCGTCAACGCCCGCATCATCCTGGATGCTCAACGAATACTCAAGTGACCCGTATCGAAAGGGATTGGACTCGGTGCCGGCTGCATTGGACCCCGGCTGCCTCACCGAAAGACTAATCACAGGCGGCTGATTCACCCCGACGACATGATATCGGAAGGTCTGACTAGCGGTCAGGTTGTCCTTATCTGTGACATCAGCCCGGATCTCGATCGTGCTCCCTAACGTACCGGAAGGCACCGAAAACTGATTCGACACATTAACACTCGAAGCGTTGAAAACCTTCGACTTGAACTGGAACTGCAGCTGCGACTCGGAGATTCCCAGAGCAGGCCCGTTAACAAGTGAAAAGGTGAGGGTCAGGATCTCACCAGGGTCCGGGTCGAACAACATGACAAGGACACTGACCCGTTCATTCTCGAACGTCTCGAAATCAAACACAGTGTTGGTGATCTGCGGAGGGCTCTGCGCCAGCAGAGAAACACTACAGAAAACCACAACCAACGCAAGTACCGATAATCTCACCACCCTCATGACTTCCCCCTCCAGTCCCTATGAGGCTAACGGAGAATCCGAAGAATCACCCTCAACCTGATTTACTCAGCGGCCATCCTGAAAACAGAAAAACCAGCCTCCACCAGTCCCACCTCTGTAGATATATTAACTTGTAATTATTGTAATCTCAATATCGACTTACAATCGGCAACCATCTGCGTCCGTGTACATTCTTCCTTGAGGCAAGAAGTGCCTTGTGAATACCTTGTCCAGAAATTTCCACACTCCACCTCTCCAATCGCCGGACTTCTATCTATAAAGGCGCAAATAGAGGGACAAAGGTTGAAACTCAATTAGGATTCTTCGTTAACAAAGATGGGGGACCTTGCTGCTTCTCAAGGCTGTGTAACATCACCCCCGGAAGGAACAACACCGTTCTCGACCCAATCAACAAGATCCATGAACGCCGCTTCCATCTCGCCGGGCGTGAACGTACAGTGTCCATAGCGTTCCACATGCTGCCGCACCAGCCACTTCCCGGAGCCGGCGCTTTCGACAATATCCTCAAAGGCATCCTCGTGTGCCATCGGCACGGCAGGGTCCCGAGTTGTGTGCAGCGTTTGAACAGGAATCCGCAGCCGCCCCGTTGGCTTGTAGTGGTGCCTCAAGTGGTTTCTCGCGTCAGGCGGTGACTCGAATCGATCAACACCGTCGTTCAATGCCACGTCGTCCCATGAGCCGACATAGTAGGTGTCCATGTTGCCGAATGGAGAGTGCCCGTGCGCCCGGTCTATGCCGCCGTTTCCTCCCACTGTGTGGAAGTAAAGGCGGTTGAGAAGGGTATCCATCAACTCTCCGAAATCCAGGTAAAGAATGTCGAGTTGCTCGATCCCGGCCAACTCAGCCAGACCTAAAGGATTCAGGGTAACTGCCCCAATAACAGCAGGAACAACTTGAGAACCAAAGTCGAGACCCTCTGGGATATCAAGCGCATCCCCTGGCAGCACGTCCGGATAGTAGTAGTCGAAAATGGTTCGGGTTCCGTACACGTATTCCCATGCCATGGTGGAACCACCGACCACTCCACAAAAGGGGAATGCTCCATCATACTGAGCCGGGTATTTCTCCGCGAGCGCGACAGCGATTACCCCTCCCATTGAGCCCCCTGCGATGTACGAACGGTTGGGTTCTCCAAACCGAGAAGTGAACAGCCCCCTAAGTTGATGGGTTTGCCGTACTCCCTCCTTGACCGAGAATCCGTAGGACGAATAGGTTGAAAGCGCGAACCCGTACCCGCGGTCGAGGAGAAGATCTCTAAAAGTCCCGATCTGCGCTAACTCCAATTGCATAGAGATGGGCCATGCAGGGCTTCTATACCCGTGAGCGTAATAGACGACATCGCCGTTCCAGAGATCACCGTCTTCCCCATCCGGAACAAAGAACGCATGAAGTGCTCCCGGACCTGCGGAGCCATGCACTTCGGTGACTCCGGCCATCACTGGGGGCAGGAGCCCTACCGCCGTGACCATGCAAGCAACCGTACACAGTACGATTACAGGCTGTGTGAGTTTTGTCTTCCAATTCCATTTTGATTCCATGCTTTCCTCCTTCCAAGCTAGAAACATTGTTAAAGATGCTGAGTAGTCTCGCGGTGGAGCCGTGTGCAGATTGAGAAGAAGTACTTGAGGAATTGCGAAGTCCAGCGGCCCAGCAAAAAACCCGGCTCTACAGGCATGTCCGTTTCGGGGTTCCCAATCCAGTAGGCGCTCTTAATCGCCGTGCGGATTTAGAATACGGCCTTCAGCAACGAACCCTACGTTGCGAGAACCCCGTTGATCCAAACAGCAACACGGTCGTCACAGCCAGAATGGAAATGTTTCGGATGTTCATCGTCATAACCTCCTTTGAAGAGTGATCAGGCTAGGAAAGAGTCCCTTTTCTCCCATCCATGATGAAGGACCAGCTCATCCAGCGTCCTGCGAGAATCATTAGAATTTTGTCTAGTTTTTCTATGGGAAGAACACTGCGCGAGTTAGAATCAAAGAAGTTGCGATGAGTCCCGAATATCGTTTCGATGACTATCAGCTGGAACCGGCCGAACGCCGACTTCTACGGGGCGACCAGGAAATTCTTCTTCGTCCTAAGAGCTTTGAAGTCCTGGTCTGCTTGATCGAACGCGGAGGGCGCGTTGTTCACAAGGATGAACTCCTCGACCACGTCTGGCCTGAGACACATGTGGTTGAGTCGGTGTTGGTGCAATGCGTGGCTGAGATACGCTCTGCCTTAAACGAAGACACTCACGAGCCACGATACATTAAGACGATCCCTAAGTTGGGATATAGATGGATAGCAAAGGTCGAGCATGTCTCCGGGCCTGGGGAAGTCAGAGAGCCGCTTTCCACCTCAGATCGCAGGCCATCAATCGCGGTACTTCCTTTCAAAGATATGAGTTCTCATGGAGACCATGACTATTTTTGTGAAGGAATAGCCGAGGAGATCATCAACGCTTTGGTACGAGTGGGCAACCTCCATGTTGTCGCAAGGACCTCCTCCTTTTCATTCAGAAACAGAAACCTCGATATCCGCAGTATTGGCCACACGCTCAAAGTTGAAACGGTCCTGGAAGGCAGCCTGCGAAAGTCGGGGGATCGGCTCCGCATAGCAGTTCAATTGATCAGCGTTGAAGATGGTTTTCACCTCTGGTCTGAGCAATTCGAATGTGAGACAGGCGACGTATTCAACATCCAGGATCAGATCACTAAGCAGATCATCGAAAAGCTGAAGATCGAGTTGCTGGGCGAAGAGGAGGCAGCACGCGTCCGGCGAAGTACTGAAAACCCCGAGGCTTACGTATTGAATTTGAAGGGACGGTATCTCATGTACCGCGCTACAGTCGAGGGCTTAAACAGGGCTATTCAATACTTCGAAGAGGCTATCGAGAAAGATCCCGACTATGCCCACGCCTACGCCGGGCTCGCCACGTGCTATTCGTCTCTCGGATTCTGGAACGCTGTGCCCCCTTCTCAAGCATATCTCGAAGCAAAGAAGGCAGCCGTAAGAGCCGTTGAAGCAGATCCGGAATCGGCTCTGGCGCACGAAGCCCTCGGGTTTGTGACATTACTCAGTGATTGGGACTGGAAGACTGCCGCAAAAGCTTCGCAGAGAGCAATCGAACTGAACCCCCGCGAGGAGACGATCCGAGTGGGCCGCGCAATGTGCTATATAGCAACAGGGGACCTGAAAGAGGCCCTTGCGGAGACTGTTCGAGCCACCGGACTAGCCCCCCTCTCGAATGTCGCTAACAGTGGCTTGGGATTGTGCCTGCTTCGCCTAGGCAAGTTGGAAGAAGCAATCGTTCAGCTCAAGAAGGCATTAGAACTGGAACCCGCCGATCCACGGACGCGCCTGTACCTCGGACTGGCATATGTACTGAAGTTGAGATTCGACGAGGGCATCGGTGAAATTCAGGAAGCATTCGAGCAGGCAAGCGATAACACGCTCGTTTTGGCTGGATTGGGATGGGCCTACGGCATGGCCGGTCGCCGAACTGAGGCACTCCGAACTCTGGAGAAGATAAAGAGGAGGTTTGAACAAGAACATCCGCGACCCTATCTGATTGCCAAAGTCTATTGCGGCATGGGCGAAAAGGATCTGGCTTTCGAGTGGCTGGACAAAGCGTTTGCTGAACATGACACGTCTCTTACTTTTGTAAGGACCGATGAATCGTTGGCAGCTCTCAGTGACGATCCCCGCTTTACAGGTCTTCTACGCCGTATGAACTTGATCACCGAGGAAACCGCTCCTCAGTAAGGAACCTTGAATGACGAAGAAGATCCTGTTCATCAGCTGGACATTAGGTTTGGGTCATATTACCAGGGACCTGGAAATAACCCGGGAACTGAGAAAACTGATTCCAGATGTGGATCTTTCCTGGTTGGCTTGTTCTCCGGCCGGCGAACTGCTTCTGGATGCAGGAGAAAAAGTCCTTCCCGAAAGCCAGGAGTTAGCGAATGAGACAGAGTTGATTGAGCAAATTGCTGGGGATGCTCACCGTTTGAATTTGCTCAAATACTGCGTTAGGTGGGCTACCGGGTGGGGTCCAAACCTTCGGGTGTTTAAGGATGTCATCAAGAAGGAACAATTCGACCTGCTGGTCGGAGATGAGGCGTATGAAGTCGTCGCCGCACTCCTTCAAAGACAGCTCTCGTTAGAAGAACCCTTTCTGGCCATCCATGATTTCTTCGGTGTAGATCCGATCCAAAACACTCTGCTTGAAAGATTGACGGGTTATCGTATCGCCCGAGCGTTCCATGGAACCGATCCAAAAGGACTCGTCGATTTTCTTTTCGCAGGTGAACTCGAAGACCTACCCGATGACCGCTTCGGTTTCTTGCTACCTAACCGGCGGGACTGGGCACGAAGGAACTGTCGGTTCCCTGGCTATATCGTTCCTTTCTCACCGTCGGACTACTCCGACGAAAGGCAGGTCAGGGCAAAGCTTGGTTACGGCGATGAGCCTCTTATTGTCTGTTCGATTGGCGGTACGGCGATTGGCAAAAACCTATTAGAGTTGTGCGGGCAGGCTTACCCTCTGATCAAGAGCAAGATCCCGGATCTTCGCATGATTCTGGTGTGCGGTCCCCGCCTCGCACCCGAGTCTCTGGATGTTCCTGACACCGTGGAGGTACGGGGCTATATACCGGCCCTTTACGAGCATTTCGCGGCTAGCGACCTTGCGATTGTTCAAGGGGGCGGTACGACTACTAACGAGTTAGCTGCGCTCCGGAAACCTTTTCTTTACTTCCCGTTAGAGGAGCATTTTGAACAGCAGGTACATGTCGCCGGAAAGCTGAAACGGCATGGG